>NZ_JAAHIG010000013.1:0-47833 GCF_010692305.1 Moorena sp. SIO4G3
TCCCTATTCCCTATTCCCTATTCCCTATTCCCTATTCCCTATTCCCTATTCCCTATTCCCTATTCCCTATTCCCTATTCCCTATTCCCTATTCCCTATTCCCTATTCCCTATTCCCTATTCCCTATTATATACTCCCTAAACCCCCAAGGCCGTCGTACTTCACCTATTTAATAAATGCTATTACTAGTGTAAACTTCTGACTTTTTCCATCATACTTTAAACTTGCCGATTACCTGCTTTTTAAGTTCTACACAACTCGATTTTTGTTTTGGATCTGTTTAACTTGTTCTTGTTGTTTGTTCCTCCTATAGCTGGGGGAATTATTGGCTATTTCACCAATGATTTAGCCATAAAAATGTTGTTCCGTCCCTACAGACCAATTTACCTCGGTAAGCGTCAGCTACCTTTTACACCAGGTTTAATTCCCCGCAACCAGGAACGGCTGGCTAAGCGAGTGGCTGACACTATTATGGGGTCTTTGCTGACGCCAAAAGAGTTACAGCGTTTGGCAAAGCGTCTGCTGCATACTGAACGTGTGGAAGCAGCGATCTTGTGGCTATTAAACTTAGCGCTAGATCAAGTCCGGTCGGATAAGCAACAGAAAACAGCTCATATTCTTGCTGGGATTCTCCGAGACTTGATCGGGGAATCGTTGCCACGTATGCTAAAAGTCTTAGCCCGTCGTAAGGATTTTCTAGAAGCCCAACTTAATCATGTTTTTGACCAGATTTTATTGGAGTTTCGACTGGATCAAGAACAAGCTCGGAAGCTTTCTGAGTGGATATTAAAAGTAGTACTCCCCCCAGATATTTTGCGACAGGCAGTTATTGATTTCCTAACTGACCGCAACATTCAAATCATTGATGAAGACTTTCGGGAAAAGTCCAGTGGGACATACTGGGTAGTGGCAAATTTATTTGGTCTGCGCAATGCTTTGATCCGCCTGCGAAGCTTTTGCCTTGACGAAAAAGAAGCGACTAATGCTCGCATCGAAGAGTTAATTGTGGCTCTAGGAACTCGCGATCGCTTGCGGGAATGGTTGCAAAATGTTTCATTGCAAAATCTGCCTTTGTCAACAGTGAGACAGCTACGGAAAACTATGCGGGATTCGGTGCGTGCTTATATTCAAGAGGGTGGTGCTGGATTTATACAAGGATTAAATCAATCTATTGACTGGGAAAAGGTGTCTGTGTTAATTGTTAATCGGCTCCGAGAGTCAGCAATTATGACTACATCGTTAACAATGATTAGCCAAGAACTTGCTTTGGTTATAGAGCGCTACCTGGAGGAGGATTTGGAAAAAATTATGACTGAAGTGATTCCGATTTTATCTATTGATGAGGTGATTGTTGAACGGGTAAACGCTACTTCTCCAAAAGATATGGAAATCACGATTCAGACTTTAGTAAAAAGTGAATTACAAGCTATTGTGAATTTAGGGGGTATTTTAGGGGTAATGGTAGGACTATTTCAAACAGTGTTGCTGCTGTTGACAGGAGGAATTTAATCAGGAATTTAATCAGGATACTCTCTAGAATTTATCCTGAGCCTGATCCTAAGGAAGAAACGGGACGTTTATCCCAGTTTATGCTAAGCTCGACGGCTAATGATGGATAAAAGTTTACGAGAACGGGGACCTCGGTATCTTTCGTATAGTAAAAAGTTTGGTGTCATCGTTCGGATGGAATAGAGTAAATTTAATAACCAACGATGATTAACTTTAATTTTGCCATTGAGCAGATACACTGGTAATTCCACTAATTTAGCCAGTCTAGTAAAACTTTCCTGGTCTTTTTCTTCAAAACTTTTTTCTATCAAATACTTAATACTTTTCTGGCATAATATAACTAAGTTTTTGTGATTTGTCAAGACAATTTCAAAATACTTAATGTAAGACTCCCGCATCAGTGAGCTATTATCGGTGAGATTGAATCGGTGTTTTCTATAATAGGCTCCGATGATTGGAGTATGGACAAATCTGACGTTCCGTTGCAGAAGTTCCAATACCCATTCTCGATCCTCACAGGCTTTCAAGCGAGTATCAAAGTTTCTTTGGTCTAAGAGTTTTTTCTTGAACAGCATCGATTGCTGTAACAATGGAAAAGGAGAGTCTGCCAGAAAATCTGGACAAATTAGCAGTCGTTCGATGAGCTGTTCTTTGGTGAGAGCACCAACAACATGAGGCTTGGTTTCAATAATGTTTTCGTCTTGATCAACATAGACCCGTTCATAGTCGGAGTAAAATACTACATTATCACCAGTTCCCTCTAAACAGCTCAATTGGAATCTGATTTTATCTTCATGAATCCAATCATCAGCATCTAAGAATTGAATCCATTCTCCAGTGGCTTTATCAGCGCCAAAATTACGAGCAGATGATACCCCTCCATTGTCTTTATAAAAGTACTGTATCTGTGGGTAGTACTGGATTAACTTATCAGCAAATTGGCGGGTATTATCAGTAGAGCCGTCATCGACAATAATGCATTCAACCGGGGAAAAGGTTTGGGCTAGTACACTCTTTACTGATTGTTCGAGGTACTGGGCTTTATTAAAGGTGGTGATAACTACTGAGACAGATGTATTCATGAAATAAATTATTTATACCATAGGTTAAAAGTCAGTAATGACCAAATTTTTTTTGCATTATCCGGTTGGTAGTCTTGGATTCAGTTATAAACGTCTGCTCGGAAAATACTGGTTTCAGGTAATGATTTAAGCGACTGACATACATTTTCCCAGAGATAATCTCTGAGCTAAGAGCCAAAAGGCGATCGCAAGCGGTACTTTTTAAGCTTTTGCACCACTTCTCAAAGAAGAGCTCACAAAGTAGAACTCAGTAACCCCTTGTCTTCCGGCCAAGCTAATTTTCTGGCAAAAGGGTATAGCCATAGCATACTCGACGAACTGGTAATTTTCAAAGGGGGTGGGGGGTTTCAAGGCTGCTTTAATACTGGTCTTATGGGGGATTCTGCCCCCTGATGGGATTTTGTTCAGCTATAGTCAAATTCAAATCCATGTAGAGCAGCGCATTTTGGTGGCTGATGGGTGATCTGATGTTTGTTAAAACATCATTAATAAAGAATCATAGTAACTATTAACAGATAATTAGCAACAGTTTTGGGTTGGTGAGATTAATGAGTATAACCCTCTTGAAAAGGCTGATTTATTAACATAAATTAGCTGCAGTCGCTGTCTTGATGCAAAGGGGGAGTGCTTTGGGTTATGTGTGGGTCAACTGACTGCACTTTGTAAGCCCCGTGGGAACTCCTTTGGTAATGTTAACTTTCGTTGTGATATAACTAGCTTTAGGATCCAAATCAATGGTATATTTACTTAATTTGGAATCATAATTAAGTAGTCATCACTAACCCTTAGATGAGCCGCTTATCTGCACAGACAAAACCCGCAAAAGCCCTAGTAGGCGGACGCTACAAAATTATCAACCAACTGGGAGCTGGTGGGTTTGGTCGAACTTTCCTGGCACAAGATATACATTTGCCAAATCAACCCCGATGTGTGGTTAAACATCTTTTGCCCCAAACCGCACAGACGGCAACGCTGCAAATGGCAAGACGCCTTTTCGATAGAGAAGCTCGATTTCTGTACCAGCTAGGTAATCATGACCAGATCCCTCGCCTACTAGCACATTTTGAGGAAGATCAGCAGTTTTATCTGGTTCAGGAATTGATTGAAGGACAACCTTTGAATCGAGAACTTCTCCAGGGTAATCCGTGTTCACAAGAGCGAGTTATTGCTTTATTAACAGACATTCTACAGGTATTGGCCTTTGTTCATCAACAACAGATTATCCACCGCGATATTAAGCCCTCTAACCTGATCCGCCGCCAAGGGGACGACAAAATCGTGCTGATTGACTTTGGTGCTGTTAAGCAAGTCAGTAGCCAAAAGATTAATCCTGAAACCGGGGAAACTCATTTAACGGTTTCTATAGGCACCCAGGGCTATATGCCCCATGAGCAATTGGCAGGAAGGCCCCGCTTTAGCAGTGATATCTATGCTGTCGGCATGGTTGGTATCCAGGCATTAACTGGGGTTCATCCCAAAAACTTTAAGGAAAATCCCATAACTAGTGAAATTGATTGGCAACACTACGCAAAGCAGGTTAGCCCAGAGTTGGCGCATATTCTTGACATTATGGTGCGCTATGATTTCCGTGACCGTTATCGGACAGCAGCTGAGGCTCTAGAGGTACTGGCTAGTTTAGCAAAACCGCAACTGTTGTCTGAAGCTGAGGAAGAAATCCCTACTCAGGAAATCACCAGGGAAAGCGAGTCTGGGATGGAACTCCCAATTCCGGATATTAGGAAGCTAGCAAACACTACAGTCCCCTCGTCAATGATAACCAGGAGTCAAAGTAGAACTACGCCTCAACTTGACCCCCCCCAACCTTCGAGAGGTTCAGCACCTAACCTGACAACACTATCTATTCCGCAACGATTGGTGAAGTTGGGCTTAATTACTGTATCGATAACTATGTTGGGGGTGGGCTTGCTGCTGTGGAAAACGTTTCTATCCGCCCAACCAACTGGTGAAAATACTAACTATAAGACTGACTATAAGACTAACTATAAAACTGAGGCTACGGTTACAGGGGAGCAAGTTTTAGAGGAAGCTGACCAGTTGCGGAAATCTCAACAGTACCAGGAAGCTCTAATACTATATGACCAAGCGATCGCTAAAAAAGCAGATTTTGCGGAAGCCTATTGGGGCAAATGCTACAGTCTGAATAAACTCCAACAGCCGGAGATGGCAGTTGTTGCTTGTAATGATGCCTTACATTTCAAACCTAACTATCCAGAAGCTGTGTGGAGCCTTGGTCAAGCCTTTGACCAACAGCAACGGTCTGTAGAAGCCCTAAGACTCTATAACCAAGCCCTTACCCTCAAGCCAGATTTAACGGAAGCTTGGCTTTCACAGGGAATAACCCTCCAAAAGTTGGGTCGTTCTGTTGAGGCGATTACGGCTTTGGAGAAAGCGATCGCACTTCAACGAAATTTGGCACAGGCTTGGATGACTAAGGGGGAAGCTCAGATGACACTAGGACGCTTTAATCAGGCAATCACTTCTTTAAATAAGGCACTCCAGATTGAACCTAACCACCCGAATGCCCTGAAGCTACGTCAGCAGGCACGGCAGAAACTGCAACCCTAAATTCAGTAGTTCCAAAACTTGACTCTCGCACCATCTGCATCTGTAGTCCTACTTTGACGAATTGGTATTACTTTACCGATTTGCCTACACTATCGATATTTTCTCTTATTTTCCAACAGGTTTAATAAAGGTCTAATAATTAAGAATTAACCATTAAGAATAACAATTCCTAACAATTACATAATAATTAACAATTCATTATTAATCTTAACAATTAACCGTTAACGATTAAAATGACCAATCACAGCGGTAATCATTAAGTAATGTTACGAACTTTTGTTAAGGTGTATTGCAACTTGACCCCAAATATTAGGGAAGCTTCAGATCACAGGAAAGTCCATGATAGTATGCTTTCCGTAGCTTAAAAAACCATGGGAGAAAACATGCCAGCACTAAGGGTTGCAGTAGTTGGTTCGGGACCAGCAGGCTCTTCTGCTGCCGAGACGTTAGCTAAAGCAGGAATCGAAACCTATTTGTTTGAGCGTAAGCTGGACAATGCTAAGCCCTGTGGTGGTGCGATTCCACTATGTATGGTCAGTGAGTTTGACCTGCCACCAGAAATTATTGACCGGCAAGTGAGAAACATGAAGATGATCTCACCGTCTGATATTGAAGTTGATATCCATATAGAAAAGGAAAACGAATATATTGGGATGTGCCGTCGCGAGGTGCTTGATGGGTTCATGCGCAATCGTGCGGCTGAGTTGGGGGCTAACTTAATTAATGGCACCGTTTATAAACTCGATATTCCCACCAGTAACTCTCAACCCTATACCATCTATTATTCTGACCATTCTGATGGCAGTGTCAAGGGAATCCACAAAACCTTGAAAGTAGATGTGGTGATTGGAGCTGATGGGGCAAATTCCCGGATTGCCAAAGCAATTGATGCTGGGGATTACAATTATGCGATCGCATTCCAAGAGCGCATCAGTCTGCCAGATAACATGATGAATTACTACCAAGACCTGGCAGAAATGTATGTGGGCAATGATGTCTCTCCTGATTTCTACGCTTGGGTCTTCCCTAAATACGACCACGTTGCCGTTGGAACCGGCACTATGAGGGTAAACCAATCCCTGATCAAAAAGCTACAAGCAGGGATTCGTGCCCGTGCGGCTAAAAAACTTGTGGGTGGGAAAATCATCAAAGTGGAAGCCCATCCTATTCCTGAGCATCCCAGACCTAGACGTGTAGTTGGTCGGGTAGCTTTGGTAGGTGATGCTGCTGGAACAGTCACTAAATCCTCTGGAGAAGGGATTTACTTTGCGGCTAAATCAGCTCGCATGTGTGCTGAAACCATTGTGGAAACCTCTAACGGCGGTAGCCGTATCCCCACAGAGAGTGACCTCAAGCTTTACCTGAAGCGCTGGGATAAGAAATACGGCATGACCTACAAAGTCCTAGATATTCTACAACGAGTTTTCTATAACTCCGATGCTAGCCGAGAAGCCTTTGTAGAGATGTGTGCTGACAAGGATGTGCAGCGGCTGACTTTCGATAGCTATCTCTATAAAACCGTTGTACCTGCTAATCCTCTTATCCAAATGAAGATTACAGCGAAGACAATTGGTAGCTTGTTGCGGGGCAATGCTTTGGCTCCCTAGAACTTGATCTATTTCTGATCAGAAGTAGCCAACTGAGTAACGGTGAGAAAGCTTACCCCCGGCTTAAGGGCGGGGGCTTTCCCATCTAGGTTAACAAAGTCGATTTGTAGTAGATCTGACATCACCAAGTTCATCCTAGGCAGTCGCCGAATTCACTTCTAGGGTCTTTTCTGTATTGGGCAACTCTAAGCAATAACCTGCTCCATAAACGGTTTTGATGTACTTAGGATGGCGGGGATCAGGTTCTAGCTTGGTTCTCAGGTGACGAATATGTACTCGAATGGTTTCGATATCATCGTCAGGGTCATACCCCCAAACCTCTTTAAGGATTTCGCTGGGAGAAACAGTTTGACCATGGCGCTGGAGTAAACAGTGCAGTAGTTCAAACTCCAGATGGGTCAGTTTCACGGTTTTATCAAACCAAATCGCCTCAAACCTTTCTGGAACCAGGGTCAAAGGACCATAGTTCAGGATTTCCGTATGCTTAGCAGCTTGGGGAATTCGGTCTGTGCGCCGTAGTAATGCTCGCACTCGCGCCAGCATTTCTTCGAGTTCAAAGGGTTTGGTGAGATAATCATCGGCACCAGCATTAAAGCCTTCTACCTTATCTTGGGTTTGACCTAGGGCAGTCAACATCAATACTGGAATATCGGAAGTGCGTTCATCCCGACGTAACCGTTGGCAGACGGTGAAACCATCTACCTTGGGTAGCATCAAGTCTAACATAATCAGGTCTGGCTGCAGTTGCAGAGCTAGAGCCTGACCCTTGATGCCATCCATTGCTTGACTAACATCGTAGCCAGCCATCTCCAAATTGATGGTGACTAATTCTGAAATTGCGGGGTCGTCATCGATGACCAGTATCCGGGGCATCACTAAGGAGTTGTTGGTAAGGTGTATCCGTTAACGTTCGATAAGAACAATTTGAGATTAGTAACAATACTTATATGATTATAAAGGCAGACTTTACGTTTGTTGTAAACAAAAGCTAAGAATTTTTAAGATTTTTGAATTTTCCGACAAACTCCCTAAATCTCAGTGCTAGAGTCATAAGTCCGTCAGTAGACAGGATCAATTCATAGTGCTTGGACTGTTGAAACCGGAGTATACTCTTCTGCTTTGCGAGGGTTTAGCACTTAGCCCTGAGAACTGAATCCGCTCGGCAACTAGCAGGGTAGTACTCAAGGTACCACCCTAGGGTAACTTACGTCTGTTCAGGACTAATCAGTTTCACGTTTTTGGCTAAACCCAGCTGTTGTAGGAACTGAATCGTCATCCAAGTCAGGTCAATTTCCCACCATTTAATGCCATGCCTTGCAGAATACTGATAAGCATGGTGATTGTTGTGCCAGCCTTCGCCATAGGTTAGTAGGGCTACCCACCAGCAGTTTTTTGAGCAATCATTAGACTCATAGGTGCGATAACCAAATTTGTGAGTAGCACTGTTGACAAACCAGGTACAGTGAAACACTAGTACTAGCCGGACAAAAATCCCCCACACTACAAATGGCCAGCCACCGAGGGCATACAGCAACAGTCCTAGAACCACTTGAACAAGCACAAAATACTTATCCAAAAACTGATAAACCCGATCTCCAGAAATATCTTTAGTGAATTTAGAAATTTGCTCATCAGCAGGAATTTTATGTAACATCCAAGCCATGTGACTCCACCAAAAGCCTTGATGGGAGTCATGAGGATCGGGTTGGGTGTCAGAGTGCAAATGATGGATGCGATGTAGTCCTACCCAATGGATCACTCCTCCTTGACAGGAAATGGTACCACACAAAACTAGGAAGTATTCTAACCACTTGGGTGTCTGAAAACTGCGGTGGGTCACTAAGCGATGCCATCCCAGAGTTACCCCCAAGCCCCCTGTCACCCAGTGGAAAAAGATCATTAAGCCTACTGCTGTCCAGTTAAAGTTGCTCGGAAGTAAGGCAAACAGCGCTGTTAGGTGAATAAAGGCCATATAGGTAATAACGACCCAATCTAAACGAAGATTATCTGAAGTAGCAATTGTCATGCAGTAAGTCTAATAGGATACAAATTGTTATAACCCGCTCTCTTTGATCTAAAATTTCGAGGCGCGAATTTTGGGAATGAACAGCTCTCAAAGGCTGCAAGCAGCAGAAAAAGCACTATTTCCGATCTTTTATGGTATTGACACCGTCGTCAAGCAAAATCTCAAAAAGGTACTGAATTCTTTTCGAGCACATCGTGTAGGAGTGCATCACTTTGCTAGTGTTTCAGGCTATGGCCATGATGATTTAGGACGTAAAACTCTCGACATGGTATTTGCTGATGTCATGGGAGCTGAAGCGGCAGCTGTGCGCGTACAATTTGTGTCCGGAACCCATGCGATCGCATCTTGCCTGTTTGGGGTATTGCGTCCTGGTGATGAAATGCTAGCGATTGCCGGTGCCCCTTACGATACCTTGGAAGAGGTGATTGGTTTACGGGGTGATGGTCAAGGTTCCCTACTAGAATTTGGGATTCGTTACCGCCAGTTGTCCCTAACTAGTGACGGAAGTTTAGATTGGTCAGCCTTGGCAACAGCGGTAGGAGAGAATACCCGCCTGGTTTTCATTCAGCGTTCCTGTGGGTATTCTTGGCGAAAGAGTATTTCAATATCAGAAATAGAAAAAATTGTCAAGCTTGTCAAACAACAAAATCCTGATACTATCTGTTTTGTCGATAACTGTTACGGAGAATTTGTAGAAGAGCAAGAACCGACAGCAGTAGGAGCAGATTTGATGGCGGGTTCCTTGATTAAAAATCCTGGGGGAACGATTGCTACTGCTGGAGGCTATGTAGCTGGAAAAGCTGACTTAGTTGAAGCGGCGACCTGTCGTCTGACTGCTCCAGGGATTGGTAGTTCAGGTGGGGCAACTTTCGATCAGAATCGATTGCTGTTTCAAGGATTATTCCTAGCTCCCCAAATGGTTGGTGAAGCCCTCAAAGGGAGTCATGTAATCGCTCATACTCTTTCAGAACTGGGTTATCCTGTAAATCCCCCACCGATGCTACCCCGTCGGGATGTGATTCAAGCCGTTGAGTTGGGTTCAGCGGAAAAATTAATTGCTTTCTGTCGAGGGATACAACAGCATTCTCCCGTAGGTTCCTACCTCGACCCTGTCCCAGCCGCAATGCCCGGTTATGAGAGTCAGTTAGTGATGGCTGGGGGGACTTTTATTGATGGCAGTACGTCAGAATTTTCTGCCGATGGTCCGCTTAAGGAGCCTTATATTGTGTTTTGTCAGGGAGGAACCCATTGGACTCATATTGCGATCGCATTAGAAGCTGCCATTGAAGCCATCGGAACACCTGATAGCTGATAGCTGTTGGCGTAGCCTGCACGTAGCGCATATGCTTTCTTGTCGCTAGTGTTATCAATATTTCATTTATTATAGCGCTATCGTTCTAAATCTTTGATCACCTTCTCCCAATACCACTTTTCTGACATTCCTGGGTATTTTCCTTTAGCCAAGTCAAGTAGGCGTGTTGCGATATCCGATTGTCCTCCTACCAGTCTCAGTAGTCTTTGTTGCAACTCCCTACTAGGTTTGGTATTTGATGGTGCTTGTGATTCTTGATTGCTCGACCCCTCGGTCAGTTGTAATGGCTGTAGCTGTTTGAGTTTATCGAGCAGTTTCCGATAATTAGTCCAGTCTTGTTGATCGAAATACAGGTTTGCCGCTTGTTGATAATCTTCAAATGCTCCCCGTAGATCCTCAAACTTTTCACGAGCGGTTGCCCGATAACGATATGATTGAGCATCATTGGGTTTAAGAGTAATAACTCGGGAATAGTCTTCGATGGCTTGCCGATAGTCTCCCATCTGGATATAGGCATTACCCCGATGAATCAAGACATCCCGATTTTCCGGATTGCTTTGTAGTAACTTGGTCAAGTCATCAATAGCTCCCCGGTAATCTCCCAGTTCAATGCGGACTAATCCTCGATGGTAAAGGACCTGAGCATCTTGGGGATTTAGTTCCATAGCTTGACCAAGGTCTTGAATGGCTCTGCTGTAATTACGAAGTTTGCAGTGAACAATACCTCGATAGCAATAGGCTTGAGCATTTTTGGGGTCAACCTCAAGCAGCCAGTTGAAATCCTCCAAGGCTTCTCGGTACTTGCCTGTGTTAACTTTATTTATTGCTTGATTGCAAAAATCGTTAGTCTGGGCTCGACCCAAAGCTAATAGTTGCTGTTGTTGAATTTGATTGATACTCTCAAGACAACGACGACAATTCAATTTATCTTTTTGGTCTAGGTAGAGCTGAGCTGCTTGTTTAAATGATGCGATCGCAGCCTGATTATCTCCTAACTTACGGTAGGCACTACCTTGAAGCTTACAAGCAGCAGGCTGGTTAGGATTAATTTTAAGTATTTGATTGGCATCTTCTATTGCTCCAGTGGCATCTCCGAGTGCCAATCTAGCTAAACCCCGCCCGAAATAAACTTCAATACTTTCAGAATTGATTTCTAAAGCCTGAGTATAATCGGCGATCGCACCTTGTTGATCCCCTAAGTCAAAGCGAGCCATAGCTCTTTTATAGTAGGCTTCGGCGAAGTTCGGATTAATCTCTAAGGCTTTGTCAAATTCCTCAATTGCTTCGTTCAAGTCTCCTTGACGAATTTTATCTATTCCTCGGTAGTAAAACTCTGCTTCCATTCCTTCTCACTCTGAATCAACTACCATTCTTACTTTAGTTACTTTATTATTGTTTTTTTTGTGATTTTGATGAGTAAAATTTGTAAAAATTCATGAGTTTCCCGGATGTGAGGAAAGTTTAGAACTTTCCCTATCTTCCCCATCTTGCTTCTCATTGGGCATCTGGAACTGTCCACCAAGCTAAAGCATAAGCTTGAGACGGCTGATTAAGCTGTTGTTGATACTGAACCCGAATTTTATAGCGACCCGGAGCAGGGACTTGGCAGAAAATATGTTCCACAGCATCCGCTTCACTGATAGAAGCACAGACACTTTTGGTAGTGTCCTCTTCTCCC
The DNA here is from genome assembly GCF_010692305.1 of Moorena sp. SIO4G3. NCBI lineage: Bacteria > Bacillati > Cyanobacteriota > Cyanophyceae > Coleofasciculales > Coleofasciculaceae > Moorena > Moorena sp. SIO4G3. Next base: position 11,800 of record NZ_JAAHIG010000013.1, read on the forward strand.
ACTGGCATTAAATAGAGGTCAAGATTATTCAAACCGCGATCGCGAAAACTCTCCCCAACATCATAAGCATCATTATTATTCTGATCCTCTAACTCCACCAAACGGTCCCAAGCCAGAGTTAAGGAGATAAAACTTCCTTCTGCTAGGGGTTTTGTTAACACATAGTCCCGATAAGATGATTTTTCCACAGTACGGTAATCCCAACCTATTGGTGGCACTCCAATGCCACTGGGGCTCCATTGACCGAGTTTAAATTGCTGGTAAGCTCGAAACCCATTTAGATGTCCTGTCCCCATCTGCATATCCAGAGGAATTTTGGGGTCTTGGTAAGCATCAGACTCTAACCAGTGGTGATTATCCTTTGCCCGAATCGTGCGGCTCATGCCTAGTAGCATCCCATCACCGAGATCTTGGATTTTGTCAGCAGAATTAAGCAACACTGCCTTCATTACTTCATGGCGTCGGGAATCTGTACTCCAATTCATCCACAAGCGATGCAGCCCGGTATTGGAGGTTTCCGCCCTGAGGGACTGCATCAAGAATAGTTTTTGTTGTCTTGAGCGCAGCTTGCGCAAAGCGGAATCACCAAATTCCTGTAGCAATGCTACAACACCAGTGATATGGGGAGCAGCAAAACTGGTACCACTGACCTTAGTCACTTTACCTTTGAGGTCATACAACGATATCTTGTTGCCAGGAGCTACCAAATTAATGGAGCGGCGGGAACCAACATTAATTTCTTGCCGAATCAGACGACGACCAATACCAACTGGTAAAGCACTCAAGTTAGCAAAGTCTACTTTATTAAAAACTCCCTGACGCTTGGCTGTGTATGCTGCATTAATACCATTAAAATTATCTGTTGGGATCGGAATGCCCCCTTTCCCTTGGTTGCCAGCAATCACATACAAGACATCATGCACCCTAGCTGACCAATCGATACATAGAGTTAACAGCGCATTGCCATCCAGCAACGCTTCCTCCCTGGGGTCCCGCTGTAGGGATTCACCAAAACTAAAATTAATTGCCCGCACATCTGAGCCATTTTGCTGAGCAATATGCTGAGCCGCCAGGCACTCTTCTGGTTGTCCACTCCTAGACAGGGAGCCAACTGCTGAAGCGTAGAGTTTTGCATCAGGTGCTACTCCCCGCAACCCTTTGTCTCGACTAACCATCACAGCTGCTACCATAGCCGCATGTTCATCAACATGAGTATTAGGTTGTGCTGGGGTGTTACGATAAAATACTCCGGCAGGAGTTACTGTCCGATTCTTGATAGCGGCCTTATCCTTACCAAATAATCCAGGTCTACCAATTTCTACTTGCCCAATGGCAATTTTGCGACCGGTTAAATTATAGGGAGGTTGGTGTAACCGATAGACATTAATACCAGCTTCTGAGATTGATGTATCTAATCCCAAGGCTGGGGCGATTACCCCTGAGATGCTTAAACCACCCAATAGCCATACCAGTGTTTTTTGGATCGGAATTTTCATAATTGTTTACACAGAGCAGGTTGATTGATGTCCGACTACTTAGCAATCTCCCAAACGCTTAGCTAGATCTAGCTATAGCATTTCTCATATTTGTGAGCTACACAAGATTTTTTCCCTATTCCTTAATTAAGGGCGGATTCCTCTTCTGACTTCCGTACTCCCTACTGCCGCACACCCCCAAGCTCATAAGGGTAGGTTTTTTACTTTGACCTCAGGTGTGGGGTGTAGGGGGAACGGGTGTAGGGTGTGGGGCATAAGAAAGCGATGCAGAGGTGCGACAATCAAGGGAATTTAATAATTAGATTCGATCAGCGCACCAAAGCCCGACCTGCGGGGGTTTCCCCCACTCGCGCGGGTGTATCAAGATAATGATGATTTTTAGCGATGCAGCTTCGGAACAGGGGAGGCAGCGCCTTCATGCGGGGGTTTCCCCCACTCGCGCAAAGCATGGCTGACAACGACAAGCGATGCAGTCGGCCAAAGGGGGTTTCCCCCACTCGCGCTTTGCATCAAGACAATTAAGTATATTGTCTTAATTACGGTCGATGCCCGGTATTATCCGGGGCACCTCCGCTCCAAATCCGTGCGTGAAACTTTCGCCTCACACGGCTCCTAGGTATCTTTTTGGCTCCAATGTAATTGTTGATGACAGCTCTGGTGTATGGCCATAAGATTGGCTTTCTTCCAGTTGTCGTGATTTCCATCAATGTGGTGTAGGTGTACCTTCTCCTCATCAATGAATTTCATTCCGCAATGTCCACAGGAATGGTTTTGCTTCTTCAATGCCTCTGCTGTAGCATCAGAGTAGAGTTCTGAGTTTCTCTGACTCCAATAGACTAAGTCTCCATCATTTGGGGACTTAGTCCCTTTTACCATTACGTGTTTATTTTGTTCATACCCAACTGCGGGGAAGCTTTTCTTGCATAGTTTTTCGGCCTGATATCGGTTCACCTTTTTTTCCTTGCGGAACTTTCGGTTTGCCGCTATGTTCATGAACCATAAACTATCTCGGGAACTGCTCATATCACAGTATTTATGGTAATTCCTCCATCCGCGTACGATAGGCGCTAGCTTTTTGGCTTTGACTTGTGCACCATAATTCGAGTTGTTCACTACGGTCTTGATTTTCTTCCGGATAGCTCTGTGGTTCTCCACTGAGGGAGTACAATGGAACTTTCCGTTTTGTTTGACACGCATGTGCCACCCTAGGAAGTCAAATCCGTCTGTCGTTTTGGTTATCTTAGTCTTTTCAACGCTTATTTCCATCCCGCGTTCGGCCAGAAATTTTTTGATTTTATTCAATACTTTTTCGGCATTATCTTTTGGCTTGAGAAATATGACCATATCATCCGCGTACCGGACGCTTGGGTGAATATTTTCTATTCCGTCAAGTGCGATATTGGCGAGTAGTGGACTAACTACACCTCCTTGTGGGGTTCCTTGCTCAGGAAATTCCAGGTCAACTCCTGCTTTTAGGCATCGGAATATCCCAGTCTTCAAACAAGCGGCGTGCAATTAACCTATCCATTATGGACTTATGGGAGATGCGGTCGAAACACTTTTTGATGTCTAGTTCGATTACTCTTTTCCTGATGCCATTTGCACCAGAGTTCAGGTTCTGGAATACGTATCTTTGGACATCATGGGCGCTTCTGCCGGTTCTAAACCCGTAGCTTCGAGCGTGGAACGTGGCTTCATGGGCAGCTTCGAGAGCAAATTTGGCGCTTACTTGCCATGCTCTGTCTGAGATTGTCGGTATCTTGAGCATTCTTACTTTCCCATTCTTTTTGAGAATTGGGATTTCACGGAGACCGGAATGATGCCAGTCGAGGGCGCTTTGCCTCATGGTTTCTTGTACTTCGAAGCCATCCTTTGTAGTTCAGTGTAATTTTTCCGTCGATACCGGCGGTTTTCTTACCCTGATTGAGCTGTGTTACTTGACGGATGGTTAGAAGTTACCGCAAGAAGAGTGGAGCCTTTACAGTTTGAGGTTCTTGCGCAAAAGGGTTAAAAATTATTAATTAAGGCTCCACTCTTCTAAGGTTTCATCTCCGGCCAAAAGCTGTGCTGAACGAGACTTCAGTATCAGTTTCTGTAGCGACCGAGCTTTCCTCAAGTCCCCAACTTGAACTGCTTTATACACACGCCTCTGTAGGCGGAAAAGATTTTTCCGGATTTGTTTCCAGTTTTGCCCTTTCCAAAGGTCACTAGATTTCTGTCTGTGTCTACCCATACTCTCCATTGGTTTGTATATTCTGAATACCCGCCCCCAGTTTTGGGGACATCTTACCCGATGATGGGGATTAAGCTTGGCAGTTGCTTACTGAAGTTACGACCGTTCTTCAGACCCATTGTGTATTGCCATCGTTTTTACTCGTTCCATCTTCCAGATTGTTTTGATGATTTAGGGCAGTCCGGAGATGAAACCTTAGAATAGTGGAGCCTTACACCAAAATTTTTAACCCTTTTACCCATAGCCGACTAACTATAAAGGCTCCACTATTCTTGCGGTAACTTCGTTCCCATTTTGCCTATCCTCTTCTCGGAGATTACGAATAACAGGAGCAGCTTTCGTGAGAATGAGAGGATGAAATCCACATGTTTTATTCAGATTGTGGCTTGGGTGTTAGACACTTTTCTAGGACTTGTTTACCCATGTCATCTCCTCGTTAGCGGTAGGGAACCTATCTGTTTCAGTCCTAATTCCGCCCTGGTGCCAGCTTCACTCTATAGGTTGCCGCCTACTCGGTGTGGCCAAGGTAGAGAGTCACTTGTCTCCTCAAGGGGTGGGTTTTCACCACCATCTGGTAGATAGTTAGGATTTTGCGATGTTTGTCTCGCGAATCCCCTAGCTTATACCCCTCTAGTCTCTAGAGGCTCCTAGCTAGAACGAGCCGCACTCCCCCACACCCCACACCCGGTCACCCCACACCCCACACCTCACGTCTTTGTTAAAAACCTACCCCTGTGAGACACCCCCAAGGGGGGCGTACCTCACCCAATTGAGAATCCCTATAACGTATTAAGCTGTGTTTAGATCGATGCAGTTTAATCCCATGAAACTACAACGGACAACTCTGATTTTAGTCATTTCTGCCATCCTCCTCGGGGGAGGTGTATATATTTATGAAATTCAGGGTTCTGAAAAGCGAGAAGCTGCTAAAATCCCTAAAAAACCTATATTTAATTTCACTCAAGACGAGATTCAATCGTTTACTGTTAATAGTGATGACAAGACCTTAGTATTTGAGCGAGCCAGTGAGCCAGAATCGGGTTGGCGGATGAAAAAGCCGAAAGAGGGGATAGCTAGTGATGCGGTTGTTTCCTTTTTGTTGAACTTGCTGGCTCAGGGTAAAAGCGATCGCATTCTTACGGTTAGCCCTGACCAACTTCCAGAGTATGGATTGGACAAGCCCTCAGCAACTATAACAGTGAAACTGAAAAATCAGGACACTCCGAAGCTGATCTTAGGCAACTTGGACTTTACTCGCAGTTTCCTATATGCTCAAGTCCTACCACTGGATTCCAAATCTGAGCAGTTGGATGTACTGTTAGTGCCAGTGGACTTTCAGTATGCGGTCTCACGCCCCCTCTCAGAATGGCTGGTTAATCAGGAAAAGGCTGAAGAAGAGAAGCCATCTGCTGCTGAAAAAACTGACTAGTACCAAATCCACAGAAGTTAGGTTCTCCGTAGTTTTGATAACAGCTTTGACAGTCAACCGAGGGGTCGCTAGAGTGAAAGTTATCTATACACACGAGCAGCTAATCACGGCCTTAATGTATGTCCAAGGCGCAAGTACAATTCACTTATGGTAAAAGAACAATCCTATTGGGGATGCCAACAGAACCTGATATCCCCAGAAAAAGAGCTTTTAGCCATCCTTAAATACATCTGCACTGAGTCCAATAAAATCTACAATTGCGCTGTCTATTACGCTAGGCAGATCTGGTTCAAGACCAAGCGAATTGTGGGTAGAGCTGAAATTTGTGCCCAGATGAAACATAATCGGCACTTTACGGCAATGTATGTGAGTGCATCACAGCAAGTCTGTAACGGTGTAGCTGAGTCATTTCGGTCATTTCAAAAACTCAATAAGTTGTTCTGGACTGGATTTCTTGACCAGCGACCCAAACCACCGAGTTACCGTAAGGCTGGACTATTCACTGTTTCATATCCCAAGCGATGGTTGAAATTAGTTGGCGAAAAGATACGCTTACCACTTGGTAGGCAGGTAAAGACATGGTTTGGGTTAGCTGAATTTTTCATTGATATGCCGTCTAACCTAGACTGGGCATCTATCAAAGAGGTTCGTATCCTTCCCAGGAATGGGGCATTCTATGCCGAATTCGTCTATAAGATGGAGCCTCAAAAGATTGACGTAAACCTAACCAAAGCGCTGGGCGTTGACCATGGGATCGATAACTGGCTAACATGCGTCGATACCTTGGGGAATAGCTTCATCGTTGATGGGAAGCACATCAAAAGTATGAACCAGTGGTATAACAAGCGCGTGGCAACCCTTAAAGAGGGGCACAATGAAACCTACTGGACAAAGCTACTCGCGACCATCACAGAGAAGCGTAACCGACAGATGAGAGAAGGCATCAACAAAGCCGCTCGAATAGTCATCAATCACTGTTTGGAGCATAGGATCGGGACTATCGTCTTCGGGTGGAACGAGGGACAAAAAATCGGTGCCAACATGGGTCGCAAGACTAACCAGAAGTTTGTACAGATTCCCACCGCACGGCTCAAAAAACGCATCGCCCAGTTATGCGACCTGTACGGCATTCAGTTTATTGAGACTGAGGAAAGCTATACAAGTAAAGCATCAGCCCTAGACAATGATGATATTCCCGTATTCGGTGAAAAACCCGATAGTTGGAAACCATCGGGGAAAAGGTTGAAGCGTGGCTTATATCGCACAGCTCAAAACTGGTATGTGAATGCCGATTGTAATGGAGCCATGAACATTATCAGGAAAGTAGCGGGAACCATGGGCATTGACCTGATGGAACTCAGTAGGGGCGCTTTGACTACGCCTGTGAGATTACGATTATGGAATTCTCACGAATCCCCGCGTCTAAAGACCCGGGGAGTGTCAAATTTTGTGCTCTTCTATTGATAAAGTTATTTCTAGCAAACGCTAGCCGCAACATCAGTTAATTGATTAATCTCCTAATAGGAGCTCAAACACTATGGATATTCTTCTTAGCATACTCGCCCCAGTTGTTTTAGTAGCTTTTGGATACAGCGTCGGTACGACAAAGGTTGTCCAAGAGGGAAATGAAGCTCTAGTAGAACGCTTTGGTAAGTATCGTAAAAAACTAGACCCTGGTCTTAACTTCAATGTAGTTCCGTTTATAGACAAGATTGCTGTAGAAGAGAGTACCCGTGAACAGATTTTAGACATTGAACCTCAGCAAGCAATCACGAAAGATAATGTTCAGGTAGAAGTCGATGCCATCGTGTATTGGCAAATTTTAGATATGTACAAAGCGTTTTATGCTGTAGACAATGTTCATGAGGCGATTGAAAATTTAGTGATGACCACCCTGCGTTCTACCATTGGTCAGTTGGAACTAGATGAGACTTATGCCTCTCGAGACAGAATCAATCAGAACTTATTGCAACAACTAGATGATGCCTCTGCTGATTGGGGAGTCAAGGTGATGCGGGTTGAGGTACAAGAAATTAAACCACCCCAAACTATTATCGATGCCCTAGAGAAGGAGCGAGCTGCTAAGAGTGAGAAACAAGCCAAAATTTTACAGGCTGAAGGTACAGTGGAGTCAATCCAAATGATCTCCAAAGCTCTTCAAGAGCAAGCTAATACTCAGAAAGTCCTACAGTTTCTGATCGCTCAACGCTATGTAGAAGCGAATGAAAAATTAGGTGAAAGCAGCAATTCTAAAGTCGTCTTTATGGATCCAAAAGCACTGAGCGAAGCCATGACTGATTTGCTTCAAACTGAATCTGTGGGCCAGAGTAATTAGGGCAATAATAATGTAAGCATTCAGTCGTCAGCTGTCAGCCGTGAGCTAAAGGCTCACGCGTGCGCGTTCAGCAGACGAAACAGAGATTAAACCAATGCTTACCTCTTGTCTTGATACAGTCGCTCATGGGGGAAACCCCCTGTTCCGAAGCTGCATCGCTTATTCAAAAGCACCGATCTAGTAGCGTGTGCGTAGCACATTAGCTGAATGCTGTTCGCGTAGCGTGCGCGTAGCGCTTTAGCTGAATGCTGATAACTGATAGCTGAATGCTGATAACTGAATACTTATACACGCCAAATCGCATCAGCAACACGGCAGACATCATGGAGCTGGCGAACATCGTGTAACCGCAGGATGTCTGCTGAACCGGCAATGGCACTGCAACAAGCCGCAGCAGTTCCCCAAATTCTACCCTTGGGGTCTGGTTGATTGATGATTCGTCCAATAAAGCTTTTCCGAGATACTCCGACTAACATCGGTACACCAAGGGCATCAAACCTAGGGAGTTGCCGCAGAATCTCTACACTTTGCTCAGCGGTTTTGGCAAAACCAATGCCTGGGTCAATAATAATATGCGATCGCTTAATTCCTGCTGCGATTGCGGCATTGACCTGCTGCTCCAGAAAGCTATAGATTTCTCCAATTAAGTCTTGATAGTCAGTTAGTTTTTGCATGGAAACGGGGGTGCCTCGAATATGCATTAAGACAATGGGTACCCCCAACTGGGCTACGACTGGCAACATGTCTGGGTCAAATGTGCCACCGGAAATATCATTGACCATATCCGCACCAGCTTCTACGGCAGCCTTAGCCACAGATGCTCTAGTGGTATCGACAGAAATGGGTATCTTCACCACTGAACGGATTGCCTTTACCACAGGCACAACTCGTTTCAGTTCTTCGGGTAGGGAAATTTGCTCGGCACCAGGTCGAGTCGATTGACCACCAATATCGATAATATCAGCACCAGCATCTACTAGAGCCTGAGCTTGCTTTAAGGCAGCTTCTGGGGTATAATACTCTCCGCCATCACTAAAACTATCGGGGGTAACGTTCAAGATACCCATGATATAGCTTCGTTTGCCCCACTCAAAAGAATAGTTCTGGATGGTTAGTTTTCCTTTATCCATCGCTTATAGATCATGGCTAATTGCACATTGAAAATTGCAATTAGCAAATTAACTAATTAATAAGCTAAGAACAATTAACCCATCAACAATTAACAATTAACAATTAACAATTAACAATTAACAATTAGCCAATGACTAATTACAACTACTGATAATTGACAATCCTGGCAAAGCTCGCAGGTTCCAAGCTTGCTCCGCCCACCAGTACTCCATCAATTTCTGATTGAGCCATAATTTCATCAATATTCTTGGGTTTGACGGAGCCACCATATTGAATTGGGACATTAGCTTCCTTTAGCTTAGAGCGAATCAATCCAATGATTCGATTCGCTTCTGATGCATCACAAGTTTCGCCAGTACCAATTGCCCAAATCGGTTCGTAAGCAATCACTAAATTTTGCTGGTCAACGTTGACTAGGTCTTTTTCCAACTGCTTGGTAATAATGTCTTCTGTTTCACCAGCATCCCGTTGTGCTTTCGTTTCCCCAACACACAGAATCGGAATCAAACCATGACGCTGAGCAGCGTGAAGGCGTTTATTCACGGTTTCATCCGTTTCGCCGAAGTATTGACGCCGTTCACTATGACCAACAATGACATAGCGCACACCAATTTCCTTGAGCATTGCACCAGCAATTTCACCCGTGTAGGCTCCAGCATTTTCCCAGTGGATATTCTGAGCCCCGATCTGTACAGGAGTATTTTGTACATGCTCAGACATCACACCCAAGTCGGTGAAGGGAGCACACAGAACAACCTCCCGTTCTATGGGAGTTTGCTCCAGCTCAGGCAAAAATCCCTTTAAAAACTCAGCGGTTTCCGCTTGAGTTTTGAACATTTTCCAGTTACCAGCTATAACAATTTTCCGCACAGCTTAACTAAATCATCTCTAAACCATAATGCATTATTTAGTGTAAAGCTTTTACTTACGCCAATATCAGAAATGTTAGACTTTTGCTGTTCACTGAGCTGATCAGACGATACTCCTAGGGTAAGTTCAGGGAAGCATCATCAGAGTAAGGTCAATTTATTCCCCCAACTCCCCAGACGCTTCTTACATCTGTTCTCTACAGTCTTGAGAAGCTTCCCTGCTCCTGACGCTTCACCATGATCTAGCTAGCCTAGCTAGGTTATAATGCTGCTGCTTCCCTTGCTGCGGCAGCTTCGTCGGGATGAATGTTCAAACGGGTTAAATTAAGACGACCCTTGTTGTCAATTTCCCGTATTTTGACAACTACCTCATCTCCTACCGCTAACTCATCTTCCACTTTGCCAACTCGATAGTCAGCTAGTTGGGAAATGTGAATCATGCCTTCTTTGCCAGGAAGTATTTCCACAAAGGCACCAATGGGAATAATCCGGGTGACACGACCAACATAGACATCCCCTTCATTCAGCTTGCGGGTTAAGCCTTGGATGATACTGATAGCTTTGGTGGCTCTGTCCCCATCCATAGCAGATACGGTAACTGTACCGTCATCTTCAATATCGATTTTTGCCCCAGTTTGCTCGGTAATTCCTTTAATTGTCTTACCCCCTGGACCAATGACTGTACCGATGAACTCCGGATCAATCCTCATGGTTAAGAGGCGAGGAGCAAAGGGTGACATGTCTGTGGAGGGTGTGTCAATCACCGCCAGCATCTTTTCTAGGATATGCAGTCTGGCCGGTTTGGCTTGCTCAATGGCCTGGGCTACGGTATCCATGGACAAACCAGTTATTTTCATGTCCATTTGCAAAGCCGTGATGCCAGTATCGGTACCAGCGACTTTGAAGTCCATGTCACCCAAAAAGTCTTCAATACCTTGAATATCGGTGAGAATGCGGACTTCCTCTCCTTCTTTGATCAAACCCATGGCTGCACCACTAACGGGTTTGGTAATGGGTACACCTGAATCCATCAAGGCCAGTGTTGAACCACAAACCGAGCCCATGGAGGTGGAACCATTGGAGGAGAGCACTTCCGATACCACTCGGATCACATAGGGAAACTCGTGTTGAGGGGGCAACACTGGCACTAATGCTCGTTCAGCTAAAGCTCCGTGACCAATTTCACGCCGTCCGGGCGATCGCAATGGCTTGACTTCCCCTACAGAAAAGGGTGGGAAATTGTAGTGGTGCAGATAGCGCTTCTCATCTTCTGGGTTAAGGTCATCTAGAGTTTGGGCATCTCCAGGTGTTCCCAAGGTAACAGTGGATAGGACTTGGGTTAGTCCTCGGTTGAACAAAGCGCTACCATGAACTCGCTGAGGTAATAGACTGGTTTGACAAGACACAGGACGCACTTGGTCTAGCTTGCGACCATCTACGCGCACTCCGTCTTCCACAATCTGAGTACGCATCAGTTTTTTGGTGAGGCTTTTGAACAGCTTATCGACTAATGCGCTATTTTCAGTAACCGCTACACGGATTGGGTCATCCTCTTTGAGTTCGGCAATTTCTGCTTTGACAGCAGTGTCCTTAACTTCATCTAAGGCAACATCTCGACCCTTTTTGTCCAGGTCAAATTGGGAGAGGATAGCTTTAATTTTGTCAGTGGCGCGATCGCGAATAAATTCTTCTAGATTCGAGTCTACGGCTGGGGGTTCGGCAATCACTATTTCAATTCCCAACTCCTCAAGCAGGTCTTGCTGGGCTTTGATCAAGTCTTGTACCGCTTCGTAGCCGAAGTCAATGGCCTCGATTATATCTTGTTCCGGTAATTGATTGGCACCGGCTTCTACCATAATTACCCCTTGTGGGGAACCAGCCACGACTAAGTCCAAGTCGCCGTTTTCGATTTCTTTGTAGGTGGGATTAATCATAAAATCATCCCCGAGTAACCCTACCCGTACAGCTGCCATTGGTCCATAGAAGGGAATGCTGCCCTGCAAGACAGCAATCGATGCACCAGTAACTGCCAAAACATCTGGCGGTACTTGTTCATCCATAGACAGGGTAGTTGCTACAATCTGTATATCATCTCGTAGCCAACTGGGAAATAACGGACGCAAGGGACGGTCAATGAGACGGCTAGTTAGGATAACTTTTTCTGGAGGACGGCCTTCCCGCCTGAGGAAACCACCTGGAATCCGACCTGCTGCGTAGAGTCTTTCTTCGTAGTCAACTACCAAGGGCAGAAAATCGACCCCTTCTCGACCAGGGGCACGAGTTGCTGTCACTAAAACTGCTGTATCCCCCGACTGTATCATTACTGAACCACCAGATTGAGGGGCAAGTAGACCTACTTTGAGTCGAATATCCCGTCCATCAAAGGATATTGACTTGTCTATCTCTACCATTTCGGTACTTTTTCCTTCTTTGTTTGATCACTGTTCTCGTTCTGTCGCAATCGTAGCATTTATCACTCGGGGGGAGTGGGGAGTAGGGAGTCGGGAGTAGGGAGTGGGGAGTCGGGAGTGGGGAGTAGGGAGTAGGGAGTCGGGAGTCGGGAGTCGGGAGTCGGGAACAGGGAACAGGGAACAGGGAACAGGGAACAGGGAACAGGGAACAGGGAACAGGGAACAGGGAACAGGGAACAGGGAACAGGGAACAGGGAACAGGGAACAGGGAACAGGGAACAGGGAACAGGGAGCAATGAAAAAATTTATATGATGCACCTGATTAGACTAGTAAACGCTATACTTTTTTATGGTGTTTGGCGAATGGATCAACTCCTCTACGCCTACGGTTACTTTCTTTTTGAAAGTGGCCAGTTTTATTGTGGATTTACCTCAAGGTTTTTTTTAGACTTTAAATATTAAGCAGGTGCACAAAATTAATTACACATTTTACAAAAATCAAAACCTTACAATGTAAGGGTTATAGAGATTGCGACTAGGCAATTAATTCTGTGTAGGTGCTTACTGAATACTATCAATAATAGCCATAGAGTTTAATTCATAAATAACCATTTATTTTAGTTATATATCCAAATTATTTATCGTTTAATATCCTAAAAAATAGTAACTAAAAATCGGATATATCCAGTTTTTTTGAAGAAGCGAATAAATCTTAATTGATCGGTGAATTATCTAGAGCGAATTTTGCCTAATAAGCTAAACTAATAATTTGGCTTACTTCATTATAATAACCTCAATTACCTATAGCTAGCCTAAATTAATTGTGATAATTTCTGTTCCCTACTCCCTACTCCCTACTCCCTACTCCCTACTCCCTACTCCCTACTCCCTACTCCCTACTCCCTACTCCCTACTCCCTACTCCCTACTCCCTACTCCCTACTCCCTACTCCCTACTCCCTTTGTTATAAAATCTATTAATCAGATATGAAGAGCACACGTCTGAAGTGTGGGCTTCTTACCAACTCCACCCAACGGTTCGGATACTCGGTAAGCTTTATTAACGACACGGGATGCCCCTCCGCGCCGGAACAATACAATAAGTTGTATTTTTGATTAGTAGGTGGCTGACAAACCAGCATTTAAGGCCTTTGGCCACGCTACGCGAACGGCTTTGTTTATCAGTACATATATTATAGCAATTTTATAATACCCTGTGCAAAATTCATCCCACACCTATGCTACGCATAGGTGTGGGATGAATTTTGCCGGACAGCTAACCAGGGAGTTAGTTCAAGTTAACCTTGACAACTTTGTTTTTTTCCTCTTCCGCTTTGGGCAAGGTCAGATTCAAGATACCGTCTTTGTACTCAGCCTCAACTTTGGTATTTTGAACCCGAACCGGTAAAGGAATTACCCGCTGGAATTTACCATAACGGAATTCAGACCGCTTGACGCCTTTTTCGTCAGTATTGGTTTCCTCTTTCCGTTCTCCACTGATAGCAACAACAGTATCTGTGACTTCTACATTCAAGTCTTTGGCTTCCATTCCTGGAACTTCCAATTTCAGAGTGATAGCATCTTCAGTTTCGGTTAGTTCAGCAGCAGGAACATTTTTGAAATGACCAAATTCTCGCAAAGTAGTGGGCACAAAACTATTGTCAAATAGCTGGTCAATTTCCCGTTGTAGGGTGTTGATGTCTTTCCATGGGTTCCAACGAACTAGAGTCATAGCTCTTCCTCCAAGTTGTAATTGCTTAATTGATTTAGCCTTGTTTTTTTGCCTTTGATTATTATGGTAGGACTTGAAAATAGTAGTGACAATTCGGTTTTTATCACTAACTTTATAGGGATTGCCGTTATGAATAAATGTTCAATAGGGAACAGGGAACAGGGAACAGGGAACAGGGAACAGGGAACAGGGAACAGGGAACAGGGAACAGGGAGCAGGGAGCAGGGAGCAGGGAATAGTAAGAAAGAGATCTGATGATTTTTTGGTGTAATCATAAATCAGCTTTGGGTTTTATGAACTATTTAGAACTGCTATAGTTAACGTTGAGCTAAATTACGGTAAACTGAATACAATTGGGTTCGGTAAACTCGAATTCAGTGGTCAGCTAATGCGCTACCTCACAGGCTAGAAGCCTGTGCCACGCAGGCCACTTGAGGTGCTAATGCGCTACGCGCACGCTACGCGAACAGGTATCAGATAAGGCAATTCAGTTAAGTCCGATGATGGAATCCACAGATTTTACCCATTCAGTCAGCTACCAAAAAGAATTGATTCTGAAATTACAGGAACTGCTGAAAAAGGAAATTGAAGGTAAAGCTCACTCTGACCGCATTGAAGAATTAGCGTCGGCCATTGAAAGTGCGACAGAGGCGCTCAACAACCTAACCCAGTATTTTAGAGAAACTTAACCTGTACTTTTCTCGATTAGACACTAGGCACTAGGTATTAGGCGTTAACTCCTAACTAACACCATTAACCTAACACTTAACTCCTAACACCATTAACCTAAGCCTCAACACTATATTGACTGATTACTAGGGCAAAGGTCGAAGCGATGCAGCGCGGTCTTGGGGGTTACCCCCATGAGCGACTGCATCAAGACAGTGATGCCCACAAATTGCTCAAATAAGCGAACGACTCTGGTCAAGATCAATCCCAGAACTAGGAAAACCTAGAGATGAAGTCAACAGAGATGAAGTCTGGAAGGAATCAAGTAGGGAATCAATGGGATTGGTAATAGTACCAACGATGCTCTCAAGGAGATTGTCAGGTTCATCGGTAACACCATCCGGATTACTAATCGGGTTCTCCTCACCAATGGTGGCACTGGCGGCACCAGTAACCTGATAATTATTGGTGTTAGGGTTAATTATGGTGCTGGAAACCATGGCTGTGCCATGGATACTGGAAATGCGATTCCCTAAATCCCCTGAGGTATTGTCACTAATGGTACTGGTAGCCGTGCTGCTACTGCTGACCATTACCACACCGCCACCAGAGTCGCCTGTTCCGTTAGCCTGGCCATAGGCCTTGGGATTGGGACTAATCCTGTTAGTAGCCGTCGCCCTGCTACTGACCTTGACTAGACCGCCATCTGAGTCTACTGATGGATTACTACTAATTTCAATCTTGGTTATATTCGCGGTTGTTCCATCTTGAGGCTGAATTTTGACATCAAACACTTGGTCAATTTGACACTCCCCATGCCTAGAAGGCAGGGGATTCTTGGCTCACAGACCCGTCTTGCTCAACCAGGCCGGAACCAGGAAGAGTAGAGGACAGATCTCCCCAAGCGTTTTGATAAGTTCCCGTGTGCCGGAAACGAAACCTTAGTAGAGTGGAGCCTTAGTTAATAAGTTTTGACCCTTTTTCTCATAGCCAGTCCCCTGTAAAGGCTCCACTCTACTTACGGTAACTTCAAACCCCACGGTACCCAAGGCTCTGGTTAGGATATTTTTAGCAGCATTGTGTTCGCGAAGCGGTTCCGAAGGAACATCACGATCCAGCCGACACCCGCATTTACAGGCATGGGTTCTAGTCGATAAAGATTTCTTGACCACTTGACCACAGCTGGAACAATTTTGGCTTGTGTAGGCTGGATTAACTGCGACAGTTATCCGACCAAACTTTTGGCCGAAATACTCTAACCACTCTCGAAATTGGTACCAACCTGCATCGTTAATAGACTTAGGGCGTGTCATCAATTAAGCCAGATAACAGTAGCAGCAAGATAAATTGCCCCGAGAAAGTTTATTGCTCGCTTATCATAACGTGTCGCGATTCCTCGATATTGTTTGAGTTGGGCAAAGAAATTCNGTGCAAAGCGGCCATCAACTGTAATTTCTGATGGAAGATGATATCTTGTGAGCTACGAGCACTGTGGACAAACACAACATCCACATCAGCACCGGTATCACAAAGCCATTTCGACATGGACATCATCTTCCCTTTAACCAGGATGTATTGGTAGCAACTAAAAGCGTAAATTGCGATCAGGTAGTGGTACCAGCACGCTTCTTAAAGAAGTCTGGAGATACTAAGAAAATTTGGTTAATAATAACGTCTTGGTCAACAATTGCAGTACCACCGTCCTTAGCGATCGCAAGTCCTTGCAAGTCCACCTCATTAAGGATAATAGGCTCGCCTGTGCCACCAAAATCTTTGGGATCAATAACAGTGGGTTGTCCCTTGTTTTGACCTCCTTCAATCTTTTCGAGCTTATCTTCCGACACATCTGTCATGAAGTCCAAATCTTTGATGGAATCCATGAAGCTTTCCGAAGTTTAAAATAGACCGAAGCAGGACGCTGATTATAAATTTCCATCTCATCCATATTGAAGTAATCTCCTTTTTAAAAAGGTTTAACTTGGGTTAAATTTGGTCTAGATAATCGATCCAGTAATGACGATTATGGGTAGGCATTAAACATCAGGGCAATCATATATAGCGCTACGCGCAAGGCAAAAGGCAAAAGGCAAAAGGCAAGAGTTTACTATAACAGCTTTTCAGCTTTTATAAATGTCCTCAGCTTAATGCGTAGTGCTATATATATCGCCCAAAGCTTAGTTATTATTTCTGCAGCCAGTAAAGCCGTTTCCCTAAGCCTACAGGTTTGGTGAAAGGTAAAGTAGACTTTGTCAATCCAGAGTAAAATCCTTCACCTATTCTTCCTACATCAACTCTCTAGTGCCAAATTCATTGATGGAATGATTGGTTGTTTAAACCAACCTACTTGTATTTAATAAGATAACTATATAAATTCCTGCTGTCTCGCCATTGTGGCCCAAAGGTTTGTTTAAGGTTAACAAGTTTAAGGTTAACAAGTTTAAGGTTAACAAGTTTAAGGTTAACCGGTTGAAAGTGTAAGTATTTAGCCGTCAGCTATCAGCTATCAGCGGTCAGCGATTAGCGCTACAGATGGTGCTACTTGAAGTGCTAGCAGGCGCTTTAACTGTACGGGGTCGGATGAGTAAAACGAGCAGGGATTTTCAAACAGCCGTACCAGCACCTTAAACTTGTTTACTACCTCCCGTTGATTAGCTGACGGCTGACGGCACCTCAAGTAGCATCTCAAGTAGCGCATTAGCTGAATGCTTAGTTGAAGGTTAAGCGGTTGTTCGCTATTGGCATCCCTTGTAGGGTAGGTTGAAAGTTATTCACTGTTGAGGGCACAGCGGATCACCGGAACAGCGGATCACCGGAACAGAGGGTTCACAACTGGAAGATTAGAACCTGCAACCTTTAAATAGTGAGAAATAAAGCCAGGATAATTCTAGTCCTATCAGAGGGTAATTGGTAATTTGGAATGGACAATTGTAAAGCGATGCAGCGCGGTCTTGGGGAGCCAGTGCGGTCTTGGGGGTTCCCCCGGAGACGAAACCTTAGACAGTTGAGCCTTTATGGTTGGTAGGCTATGCAGAAAAGGGGTAAAACTTATTGATTAGCGATGCAGCGCGGTCTTGGGGGTTTCCCCCATGAGCGACTGCATCAAGACAAGGCTCAACTGTCTTACGGTAACTTCTAACCATGAGCAACTGGCGTGGTTTCCCCCATGAGCGACTGCATCAAGAACGGAATCACCCATTCCAAATTCCCTTTAAGCAGGATGTATTCGTAGCAACTAAAACCGTGAATTGGTATTAGCTAGAGCTACCACCACGCTTCTTAAAGAATCCTGGAAGTATGATGATAAATTTGTTGAAAATGTTAACGTTTTGGTTAACGATTGCAGTACCACCGTTCTTAGCGATCGCAATCCCTTCCAAGTCCACGTCATTACTAATGATAAAAGGCTGGCCACCGCCGACAAAGCCTTTGGGCTGAACGCGGCGGCGTCCGCTGTCGCTGCCTCCTTCAATCTTGTCGAGCTGATCTTCCGACACATCTGTCATGAAGTCCAAATCTTTGATAGAATCCATGAAGCCTTCGGAAGTTGAAAACATAGCCGAACCAGCAGGACGCTGACTATAAATTTCCATCTCATCCATATTAAGCACTCTCCCTTTTCAAAAGGTTTAATTTTGGTGAAATTAGCTTCTAGAGAATCGATCCAGTAATGACGATTATGGGTAGGCATTAAACATCAGGGCAATCATATATATATCGCCCAAACATTAGTTATTCTTTCTGCAGCCAGTAAAGCAGTTTCCCTAAGCCTACAGGTTTGGTGAAAGGTAAAATAGACTTTGCCAATCCAGAGTAAAATCCTTCACCTATTCTTCCTGCATCAACTCTCTAGTGCTAAATTCATTGATGCAATGATTGGTTGTTTAAACCAACCTACTTGTATTTAATAAGATAACTATATAAATTCCTGCTGTCTCGCCATTGTGGCGTAAAGGTTTGTTGTTAGCGTAGCGTGGCCTTTTGGCCAAGGTTAACAAGTTGAAGGTTAACAAGTTGAAGGTTAACCGGTTGAAAGTTAACCGCTTGAACGCGCACGCGTGGCCTTTTGGCCAAGGTTAAGCAGTTGAACGCGCACGCGTGGCCTTTTGGCCAAGGTTAAGCGGTTGTTCGCTATTGGCATCCCTTGTAGGGTAGGTTGAACGTTATTCACTGTTGAGGGAACAGCGGATCACCGGAACAGGGAACAGAGAGTTCACAACTGGAAGATTAGAACCTGCAACCTCCAACCTTAAACCTTCAACAACCTTAAACAACCTTAAACCTTCAACAACCTTCAACCTTCAACAACCTTCAACCTCCCACCTCCAACCTTCAACCTTCAACAACCTTCAACCTTCAACAACCTTCAACCTCCAACCTCCAACCTTCAACCTTCAACCTCCAACCTTCAACCTTCAACCCAAATAACCTTAAATCTTGCAAGTTAAATCACCAGTCTTTTGACTAAAGCGCAGGTTTTCGCCATAGTCCACCGGACAATCAATCACCGCAGGCACATCTTGAGCTAATGCTTCTCGTAGGATAGGAATCAACTCATTTACTGAATTGACACGATAGCCTTTTAGTCCCATACTTTCAGCAAATTTAACAAAATCTGGATTGCCAAAATTCACAAAAGCCGACTCACCAAAGTGATTTTGTTGCTTCCAATCAATCAAGCCATAGCCACCATCATTGAAAATCAGTGTCACAAAGGGAGTCCCTACTCTGAGTGCTGTTTCAAGTTCCTGGCAATTCATCATAAAGCCCCCATCACCAGTGACTGCCACGATATTGCGATCCGGATAAACCAGCTTAGCTGCTAGTGCTCCTGGCAAAGCAATCCCCATGGCTGCGAAACCATTAGAAATGATACAGGTATTCGGACAATCACAATGGTAATGACGAGCCATCCACATCTTGTGAGCCCCTACATCAGAGATCACAATATCTTCTGGTTCCATGACCTGGCGTAGGTCATAGATCAGTTTTTGTGGCTTGATCGGAAAGCCTTCATCTGTAGCATACTGTTCGTAGTCCTCTCGGATTTCCGACCGAAGTTCAGCAGCGGATGATATCGGTTTACCTTCCCGGTCTCCCTGCTTCATAATTTCCTTGAGAGAGTCAGAAATATCCCCCACTACCTCCACTAAAGGAATGTAGCTTTTATCAATTTCTGCTGGACTGGCACCGATATGAATAATCGGAATCTTGCCCTCTGGATTCCACTTTTTCGGAGAATATTCAATCAAATCATATCCCACCGCAATCACCAAATCCGATTGCTCAAAAGCACAGGTGATGTGGTCTCGTTGTTGTAATCCAAGGGTCCACAAGGCCAGGGGATGAGTATAAGGAATACACCCTTTACCCATGAAGCTATTGACCACTGGAATATTCATCCGGGTGGCAAATTCGGTTAAGGCTTCAGCAGCACCAGCACGAATTGCGCCATTACCCGCCAAGATTAGGGGATTTTTCGCCTTAGAAATAGCCACAGCTGCCTTACCCAAACTACGGAAAGACGCAAAGCTTTTTTCCCGACCATCTTTGCCTAGGGGTTGGCTATTGACTGGCATGGCCGCAATGTTTTCTGGCAAATCTATGTGTACCGCTCCTGGTTTTTCGCTCTGAGCGAGTTTAAACGCCTTACGGACAATTTCTGCTGTCGTGTCAGGGCGAACAATTTGCCGGTTCCACTTAGTCACTGGAGCAAACATTGCCACCAGATCCAAATACTGGTGGGACTCAATATGCATGCGGTCCGTTCCCACCTGACCAGTAATGGCTACTAGGGGTGCTCCATCCAAATTGGCATCAGCCACCCCAGTCATTAAGTTAGTTGCCCCTGGACCGAGGGTTGACAGGCAAACTCCAGCCTTTCCTGTCAGCCGTCCGTAAACGTCTGCCATAAAGGCTGCTCCCTGTTCATGACGAGTGGTAATAAATTGAAT
Organism: Moorena sp. SIO4G3; assembly: GCF_010692305.1. NCBI lineage: Bacteria > Bacillati > Cyanobacteriota > Cyanophyceae > Coleofasciculales > Coleofasciculaceae > Moorena > Moorena sp. SIO4G3. The sequence goes on from NZ_JAAHIG010000013.1 coordinate 32,055, forward strand.
TGAAGAATGTCTAAGAGCTTCTAGAACATGGAGATTTTCTTCTCCAGGTAGTCCAAAAACGTACTCGACTCCTTCGTTTTCTAAGCAATGTACCAATAGTTCAGCGGTATTCATGTCACCCATATCTAATCATCCCTGGTATATAGGTTTTTGGTATCAAAATAATCTTTGATTGTAAAAAATAATTTTTAGATTTATTTTGAGATTCCTTTTTAGCTTTTTCTATTAGCTTTCGTCCATAGTTGTTATTAGTTCATGACAAGCGATGCAGCGCGGTCTTGGGGAGGCAGCGCGGTCTTGGGGGTCTCCCCCATGAGCGACTGCCGTGGTTTCCCCCATGAGCGACTGCATCAAGACAAAGATTTAGCATTTGATATCCGGTGTATGCCAATTTATCAGAAGTTAAGTGGGGTTGGGGCAATGTTAAAGTAGCTTTTGATAAGCTTTTGATAACCATGAAAGAAGCAGAGTACTGAGTTGTATGGCCATTCTGGCTTCTATCTGGGTTACTTTAACAAAAAGTAACAGTAAAAACTTGATGGCAAAAAGTTAAAAATGTTACAGAAAAACTTTTTATTTTCCCCTTCACCAGAACCACAGGGATAGAGACAGATACACAGATAACTTCACCAACAAGGTGAATTTCAAGAATAGTGCTGAGTCCTGAGTCGGAGAATCCGTCAGTAGTAACTGTATAGCGCTACGCGCAATGGCATTGGCAAGAGGCAAGAGGCAAAAGTTGAGTACAACAGCTTTTGAGCTTGTATCAATGTCAAACACTTTAATGCGTAGTGCTATAACTGTTCAGGATTCAAATAGAATTGCTATAGGCTAATGAAATCTAGGGTAATGGTATTAGGCTAATGGTTTTAGCCTGGTTTTAGCCTAATACCTAGAATTTTTACTTCACCCAAACAGTTTTGATATTGACGAACTCATGTATCCCTTGAATGCTTAGTTCTCGCCCATACCCAGAACGTTTGATCCCACCGAAGGGTAAACGGGGGTCGGATTTGACTAAGCCATTGATAAACACTGCTCCAGCTTCAAGTTCATCAATCAGCCTGGGGATTTGCTCCTCATTGGTTGTCCAGGCACTGGCTCCTAATCCAAATACTGTGGAATTGGCAAGCTTAATAGCAGCATCAATATCCGGAACTCTAAACAATAGAGCAACAGGGCCAAAAAATTCTTCGTTATCGGCTGGAGTGCCTGGTGGGAAGTCAGTTAGAATTGTGGGGGGGTAGAAGTTACCAGCGCGATCGCTTAAAGGATGGCCACCGGTAAGAACCTTTGCCCCTTGTTCAATGCAGGCTTGTACCTGTTGGTCTAAATCTCTAAGAATACCAGGGGTTGCCAACGGACCAATATCAGTATCTTCCCCCATAGGATCTCCCACTTTCAGGGCTTGGAATTTGTCCAGTAGGCGTTGCTGGAAGTCATCGGCTACTGCGTCCACCACAATAAACCGTTTCGCTGCAATACACGATTGACCGTTATTGAGCATCCTAGCAGTCACACCCGTGGTAGCTGCTGCTTCTAAATCGGCACTGTCTAGGACAATAAATGGGTCACTTCCCCCTAGTTCCAGGACAGTTTTCTTGATTTGTGTCCCAGCCGCAGCCGCTAAAGCAGCTCCTGCTAGCTCACTACCAGTTAGGGTGGCAGCTTTGACCCGTGGATCCTGAATTACTGCCTCTACTTGGTCAGCACCAATCAGTAAGGTCTGAAACACCCCTTCGGGAAATCCTGCTTCAGCAAAGATTTGCTCAAGGGCTAAGGCGCATTGAGGCACATTAGAGGCGTGTTTGAGCAACCCCACATTTCCCGCCATCAATGCTGGAGCAGCAAAACGGAAGACTTGCCAAAATGGAAAATTCCAGGGCATGACTGCTAGAATGACACCTAGAGGTTGGTAGCGCACAAAGCTTTGGGTGGCATCGGTAGAGGCTGGGACATCTGCCAGGAATTCAGCTGCGTGTTCAGCGTAGTACCGACAAACCAAACCACATTTTTGCGCTTCTGCGATCGCACTTTTGAGGGGTTTTCCCATCTCCGTGGTCATCAGCTGGCCGAATTTTAATCGATCCCGCTCTACAATCTCCGCCGCTGCGTTTAGCCACTCTGCTCTTTGCTCCATTGATGTTTGGCAGTATTGCTCAAACGCCTCTTGGGCAACTGTTAGCTTGGTCGCAATCGACGACGGACTCTCTGGCTCAAAGGTTTTGATGGTTTCCCCGGTTGCTGGGTTAACTGTAGCGATCCCCATGGCTTCCTCCTCCCCCCAATGGGGATAGTACTTCCAATCCTTTGATTATAACTAATTCTTTAGACTATGACTTATTTATGCCAAAATGGCTTAATAGTTTGATATACTCTGGAATATCCTCAACCCATTCGCGAGCCAAACTAGCAGTCAAGCAAGTATTAACCTAATATCAAGTTTTCTCCTACTACCACGAAATTTCTCTCACCAGTTTTTAAAACAGTTATCAACCCAATTCTAGGGATTAGAGGTTAGGGCTTAGGGATTCGGCATTAGCTACAATACAAGCATTTGACAGCATCACTGCTTGACACGGAGCTAGGAAACTAGGTCAGACTCGAAAATCTAGGTATTAGCTGATAGGTATTAGGTATTAGTTACAACAGGGGCATTTGATAACCTCCTTGCGAGCATAGGCTTGTCATAACCCCCTTAGCCATTCAACCTAGAGCCATTCAACCATTAACCTAGACCCTTAAATTAGTAGTTTGATAATTTAGTCGATTATACTTGTCTGAGATAAGAACTAATGACGAGAGCTAAATTGTGCCTTATTTAATTGCTAAATCAGAGCCGAATAACCAAGAAAGTTATAAATTGATCAGTGGCTCCAATACCATAGGACGGGAAATAAATAATAGTATTACCGTAATTCATAAAAGTCTTTCCCGTCATCATGCTCAGGTGACAATCACGAATGATCGGGTTATCCTAAAAGACTTAGGTAGCCTAAATCACACGTTTGTTAATGACGCCAAAATTGACCAGTGTGAACTCAAAGACGGAGACTTAATACGTCTGGGCAGTGTAATCTTTGAATTTGTGAGTGATGATGACAGAATAACCCCAAATATTCTTAAGGATAATGATTCAAACTTTTCGATTGTCAGCCGGTTATCCCCAGAACAAACTCGTGTCGAAATTCAGGAATTACTGCACCATGACAGTTTAGCTTATCAAGGCTCAGCCCTGAAGCTGCGAGAGCAAGAGACAGGTCAACGCTCAGTAGACAAGTTAAAAATCTTATTGGAGGTGAGTAAGCAACTTTCCTCTCCCGATGAGCCGGATCACTTGTTGAGAAAAATTCTTGACCTGCTGTTCGAGATTATGAATGTAGACCGGGCAATCATCCTCATGGTTAATCAAGAAACGGGATTGCTAGAGGAAAAAGCTGTCAACTCCCGAACAGGCATACCTACCCATGAGCGATTTTATAGCAAACGAATCACCAATTTCGTACACCAGAAAGGGGATGGGGTTTTAATTGCTGATGCTGCCATTGACCAACGATTCAGCAATTCCCAGTCAGTACTCCAGCAAGAAATCCATGCCTCCATGTGCGTACCCCTAAAACCCAGAGAGGAAGTGATTGGGGTATTGTATGCGGATAATCTCTCTAGAGCCAATATTTATTCTCAAGAAGACTTGGAATTTTTGACGGCTCTGGCTAACCAAGCTGCGATCGCAATTGACAATGCTCAACTTTACCAGAAGATGCAGGCAGAAGCAGTAATCCGGAGTAAATTTGAGCGTTTCTTTCCGGAAGCTGTGAGTAAAAAGCTCAAGGAAGAAGGCAACTTAGAAATTATAGATACCGAAGTAACCGCCCTCTTTGCCGACATCAGTAAATTTACCCAAATGTCCTCTCGTATGAACCCACGGCAAGTGATTGAGATGCTCAATGAGTACTTCCAGGTGATGGTAGAGGATATTGTGTTTAAATACGAAGGCACTTTAGAAAAATATATTGGGGATGCCTTACTGGCTGTGTGGGGAGCCCCCTATTCCCAACCAGACGATGCTGACCGAGCCGTCCAAGCTGCAATCGCAATGCAACGAGCAGTTATTCACCTGAATCAGGATTGGTTCAAGCGGCGCAATTTAGAGATTGAAATCCACATTGGACTCAATACTGGGAAAGTAGCAGCAGGTAATATCGGTTCACAGAAGCTGATTCAATACGCTACTATTGGTGACACTACCAATGTTACTAGCCGCATCTGTAGTGCCGCTCAGGAGGGAGAGATTCTAATTTCCCAAAGCACCTTAGACAAGCTGAGGAATAAAACTCTACCGTTGGAAAAAATGTCCCCGGTTAAGGTTAAAGGTAAAGACCAGCCCCTGCAACTGTATCGGCTACGGTGGGATACTTAATTCCAGGGAAGCTAGAAAAGTTACAGGTTGAAGGTTGAAGGTTGAAGGTTGTTTGGTTGAACGCGATTGCGTGGCCTTTTGGCAAAGGTTGAAGGTTGAAGGTTTAAGGTTACAGGTTACAGGTTACAGGTTACAGGTTACAGGTTACAGGTGAGTGAAGTACCCCAACCTGCTTGACCTTTGGTCACCCTACGCGAACGCTGAGGTTGGGGCTTCCAATTCTCAACTCAAATCAGGGACGGTCTTATTCGTCTTATCGGCTAAGCCGACGCTACGCGAACGGGTTTCCCGCGCGCGTCCCCGACGCCTCAAAAAGCTGCGCTAGAATTGGTCTTACTCAGCGTCCACAGGCAGACATCCGCCTTCTATCGATGTATAGTTTGACGACAGACTCACCTTGGAATTACAGCATCTATGGCTAACCAGCCGGGGCAAGTCTCTTCCCGGAGACGAAACCTTAGTAGAGGGTCGCCTTTATGGTTGGTCGGCTATGAATAAAAGGGTTAAAACTGTCTGATTAAGGCGACCCTCTACTTACGGTAACTTCAAACCCTGAGCTCTGAAGCGTACTTTTACACCTTTAAGGTAGCCTTTTAGTCAGTCAGGCGGGTCATCGACCAAGTTTATTATATCACGAATCGTTGTAGGTTATCGTCTCGCTATCCATGCCCACCTTTAAAGAAGGTGGGGAATTCCGCGAGTTTTGTTAAACCTTCAACCAAACAACCTTCAACCTTGGCCTATTGGCCACGCAATCGCGTTCAACCTGCAACCAAACAACCTTCAACCTTCAACCTTGGCCTATTGGCCACGCAATCGCGTTCAACCTTCAACCAAACAACCTTCAACCTTGGCCTATTGGCCACGCAATCGCGTTCAACCTTCAACCAAACAACCTTGGCCTATTGGCCACGCAATCGCGTTCAACCTTCAACCAAACAACCAAACAACCAAACAACCAAACAACCATCTCGTCAGATTGAAAACGTGATAGCTCCCACACTGACCTTTCAGTTTCAGTGTGGGCAACAAGCGCCAAAGTAACTCGCTGAGTTAATTGGTCCGATGGCTACCATTGTCTGCCAGCGTACTCTTATCCAGAATCCTAACTCTTCCGCCCAAGAATTTGTAAAAGCTTTATCTCAAAAAATTCCCAATCAAAAATATGCCCAAGACTTTCAACGGCGTTTCCTGTCATCGGGTCAGTTATAAGTACTACTTTATAAGTACTATTTATAAGTACTAGTTGAGAAGTAATAATTAGTAATACTTCAGCCATCAATTGAGCAAGCAATTAGTAATTTGGGATTACTAATTAGTTTCTGAATTCAGCATATTCATCGCCATTTATAAACTAACTTTCATCCGATTCATAGATTTAGCTAATATACCAATTTCGTCCTCTGAATCATGGTCAAATTCTCCACCAATATTGCCAGTACTCACTTCCTTAGCTAATTGAGCCATCTGCTTAAGAGGTTTGGTCACCGATACCTTAATGAAACGATTAATCAACAAAATCGCTACTAGGAAAAAACCAGTAATAATCCCAATCACCAATACCTGTAACTGCTTAGCCGAATTAAAGATTTTAAACCCTGGAACTGATACAATTTTGGCACCAACAATTTCATCGAGCTTCCAACCAAAACCATGCTCATCACCGTAGGTAGCAATTTGGCTAGCAGGGGCGGCTTCAGGAGTACTATGGCATCGTAAACAGCTTTTTTCAGAAATGGCGAGAGGACGGGCAACATAAAAAATTTTTCCACTAGGAAGGGAGCGAAAACCGTTTTTTTATGTTAGCTCTGGCTGCTGTCGAAAACTCTCCACAATTTGGGTCTCGAAACTATCAGCCTTATCTCTGAGATTAGTTGGATTAAGGGTCGCTTCTTTGTCGCTTCTTTATAGAATAAATCACCATATTGATCACGTTTACGTAAATTATAAAAAACTTACCGAGCTGAATAAGTAGGTACTGTTTGAGGTAAAAATTGCTCTTCATTTTCTAGTCGATCAGCTAATTCTGGATTCACTTGATTATTGGTATACTCCCGAACCGAACTCATGGTTTCGATCAGAATTAGGGCTTGGTCAGTGACCACTTTTTCCCCATAGCCTTCTAAAACTTGAGACAAAACCAACCCACCAGTAAGTACAAGTCCTATAAAAATGGATAGCAATAGTAAGTTTAGTTTGATTCCTAAATTAAGTTTTTTTTAACATTAGCCATCTACCATAGTATCATTAGTGCCACAGCTGTTTTATTTCTTAAGGTAATTAATTATGTTTTACCGCCGTCTATTCTTGTTGAATCTTATATTAATTTTGACAGCTTGTAACTCACCCGATACGCCTAGGCTCGGGAAATTAAGTATTGGGATGGTGAGTTACGGGGAAAGCGATCGCATCATAGAGCGATACTCAAAGCTAATCGAATATCTTGGTGCTCGACTTAAGATGATTATAGAATTAGAACCGATTTACAACGCGAGCGCAGAGCACTAACTTTGATTAAGCAGAGCAAGTTGTCTATCATTTTTGCTCCTCCTGGTTTAGCAGCCATGGCCATTGCTGAGGCACAGTACATACCACTGCTACCTCTTGAAGGAGTGAAAAAGTCACGCTCAGTGATCGTAGTAAAACTCGAAAGCCCCATCCAAGACTTGAGTGGACTAGCCGGTGAAGTCATTGCTTTAGGTCAACCCGGTTCTGCCACAGGATATTATCTGCCAATCTACAATCTCTACGGTCTGACCCTAGCAGAAGTGCGTTTTGCCCCCACACCAAAACAAGTCTTACAGTGGATTGCCTCTGAGGAGGTTGTCGCTGGAGCTTTGTCTTTAGAAGAGTTGGAACGTTACCGCAACGACTTCAGTCAGACTAGGTTCCGGATTTTATATATAGATTCTCATAAAATTCCCAGTGGTTCTATCCTGATCGGACCAACAGTCGAGAGAAATCTACAACAGGAGATCCACAAGGCACTAGAATCTGCCTCTAGCAGCATGGCAGCATCAGTAGGATACATCCCCAATGCTAAAGCACCTGATTATGATTACTTAATTGAGGTGGTTCAGAAGGTTAGACCGATTGCCGAACGGATTCAAGAAAAACCATTCCCTTTATACAGCCTTCCATTTGAGTTGTAAAACTTCCAAACAAGGTGAGAGACCGGCAGTAGCATAAGAGAATTGAATAGATCACCATTGGAAATTTTTAACAAATAATTTAGGATTGGTACATAAGCGGTTGCAAATGTCAAGGGTTGCTAGGTAATCGCCTTTGCATACTTAGCAAGTTGGCCGTTCTTTAAAGACCACTAATCCCCAGGATTACCTCTTCTTATTTTTAGTAAAGGTAATTGGGATCAGAATTTGCTCAATAACAGTAATGGCGGTAACTAAATAACTTATTAACATCAGAGCAATCCTTATCGAATAAGGATTACAGTCGCTAGATTGACACGATTTCGTCAACTAGTTTTTTTTTGAATAAAGAATTTAAAGAGGGATTTACAATATCGGTATTTTTTTTAAAATTCGCTTATAGTTTATATTTTTTCCTGAACCATTAGCGAGCCATCTGTATCAGTAATTAGAGGAACATTGATACGGATATCGGTTATGCGAATTTACACTCCTATTGCTTTACTTACTGTTTTAACCATCTGGTTTGGGGTTAATTTACCGATGATTGCCCATGGCTCAAATTCACCACTAAACTATAGTAATGATTGTCCCAGTGTAGTAAAGCAAACAGGACAAATTTTTTCTTATGGGAGAAAAGAAAACCACAAATTTGTCTCATCACCAGTAATTCCAACTACCCTGATCGCCCATCGTGGTAGCGGACGTCTGTCTCTTGTGTGAGAGTCAACTGACTGGATTCAGTGTGAGGGCATATCTGGCTGCATTTCAATCCCACTGTTGGGTACGAGTAGCGGGCTACAGTGGGAAAGTGCTAATTCAATATAGTGTACTTGTAGTTGGCTTATTATTTTATATAATATATTGGAAAAGACATGATTAGGGTGCCTCTTAATTCGTCAATTTTCTGCCAAGCAACCTCAGCTCGCTTTCTTCGATGACAGTGAGATTGTTCTAGTGTGGAAAAATGAAACTAAATAAGCTTGATAACCAACGGAAGTAGATGTGATTGCCCCTAAGATGATCAACCAATCCGATCTGATCAAAACCCTAAGCCCCAGTGCAATGGATCAGATCATGCTATACCTGGCTTTCAGCGCCCTGCGGACGAGTGGACACCGACATGGGGCGTTTTTAGATGCAGCAGCAACCGCTGCCAAATGTGCCATTTACATGACCTATCTGGAGCAAGATGGCAATATCCGCATGACTGGGCATTTGCATCACATTGAGCCAAAGCGGGTAAAGGTCATTGTTGAGGAAGTTCGACAAGCGTTAACAGAAGGGAAACTGCTCAAGATGTTGGGGTCTCAGGAACCTCGCTATCTGATTCAGTTTCCCTATGTCTGGATGGAACACTATCCCTGGCAACCAGGGCAATCTCGTATCAATGGCACCAGCCTTGACCTGGAAGAAAAGCGCAATCTTGAGATCAAGCTGCCAGATCACCTGCCGGATGCCCAGATCATCAATTCCTTACAATTCTTTGAATTAATAGAATTTCTCCACCGGAGATCCCAAGAAGACTTACCACCAAAGCGACGTCTGCCCTTGAGTGAAGCTCTAGCTGAACACATCAAGCGTCGCTTAACCTATTCAGGAACTGTCACCAGAATCGATCACACCGGTGGCTTACCCTACTACGCTCTAACCAGTTCATATTACTCACCAGTAGATGACAAAGCCCGCACCTACACCATGATTGACGAAACAGCGCGATACTTCCGGTTAATGAGAAACTGGGCAGAGCGTCAGCCGCAAGTCATGCGAGGGTTGGAGGAACTAGATATCCCGCCAGAGAAAATCAATCAGGCCATGGAAGAGTTAGATGAAATTATCCGCCAGTGGGCAGATAGGTATCACCGTGATGATGGTGAACCAATGGTTCTACAGATGGTCTTTGGACCACTATCTGAATAAAGTATGAAGTATGAATTATGAATTATGAATTATGAAGTGGGAAGTGGGAAGTGGGAAGTGGGAAGTGGGAAGTGAGAAGTCTAACGCTATCTTAATTTATTGGTTGCTTAGCAACTTGTATGTTTTCATCCTTTATCCTTTATCCTTCAAAATTAACACTTCATCCTTCATCCTTCAAAATTAACACTTCATACTTCATGCTTCATGCTTCATGCTTCATACCTGGCTGATCCACTGCCATGCTAGAGCTAGCAGCACAACAGCGATCGCACCAATCATCGTATTAATAATATTCACGACTTCATTGGTCAGCCATTCCAATTTCGATTGTAGTGTCGCACCAATCACACTCTCCAGATTGGTGGCGATAAAGGCAGCAATAACACAAAAAAATACTCCTGTCAAGTTAACCAAACCAACGCCCCAACCCACAAATGCGATCGCAGCTGATGCAATTACTCCAGCTAGGGTTCCCTCCAGACTTACAGCTCCTTCTGTTCCCCGAGCTACTGGCTGTAAAGTAGTAATCAGGAAAGTCCGTTTGCCGTAAGCCTTACCCACCTCACTGGCAGTGGTATCGGACAGCTTAGTAGCAAAACTAGCGACATAACCTAGTAACAATAACTGCTGATAAGGAGCATCAAGTAGTAGTGTACCCAAGGCACAAATCGCTCCAGTCAGTGCTGAACCCCAAACATTCTCTGGTCCCCTAGCACCGGAACGCTTTTCCGCAATTCCTGCCGCTTCCTTTTGCGCCATGCCAATGCGGGTGACACCAGACCCTACCAAAAAGTAAAATCCGACTACTGTGTAACCCGGCCAGTTCAGAGTACCCCAAATCAGTACCCCTAATATCCAAGCGTGGACGATCCCAGCAGGGGTGAGTAACTTTTTGGGAGCAATCCATACCATGGCGAGGAAAACTGTGTTTACTCCAACAGCAACTAGCCAAGGATTTAAAGAAAGACTATCATAAAGCATAGCAAAATAGTTATATAGGTAATTGGTAATTGATAATTGCTCTATCAATTATCAAATTTGTGAGGTACATTACTGGGTGTTAGGGAGTAGGGAGTAGCAATTTATGGATTCTGTTAGGTAGGTAGTGCTAAACAAACATGTGTACCTCATCATTATGAGAATTGATAGAAGTGGTAATTGGTAATTGGTAAGTGGTAATTGGTAATTGTGATTGTTTCTGACCCATTACCCCACTACTCATTGCCTATTCCCCATTCCCCATTATCCAAAAAACCAATCACAAAGCACACTACTGATGCAACCGGATACCAGATTACGTCAGATTATCCTTAAATAAAGGGCTCTATCGAACTGGCTATGTAAAACTTTTAAAAAATAATTAGTCTAATCCTTATGGGGTAAGAGTTTTAGTTTTTGATAGAATGATTTTTTATAAATAGACTTCCCAATCAGATTTAGTGGTAAATAAGCGCGTTTTTATGCATACTAGGTTCGGTAGAGCCAAATAAAGTTGAATTTATTTAAAACCTTGGCCAAAAGGCCATGCGTTCGCTGAAAGCGGGACTCTCGGCAGAGCCGTTCGCGTAGCGGAGGCCGTAGGCCACGCTACGCGAACGTCCATGGCGTTCAACCTACCCTAAAAGAGATTCCTGGGCAAAAAAACCCTTCAACAGTCAAAACCTTCAACAGTCAAAACCTTCAACCTTAAACCTTCAAAACCTTCAAAACCTTAAACCTTCAACCTTGGCCAAAAGGCCACGCAATCGCGTTCAACCTTCAAAGCAAAACTTATGAAACCAGTCCTATTTCATCTCGCATTTCCCGTTACCGACATTGAGCAAACTAAAGTTTACTACGGTGATGGACTTGGCTGCGAAATCGGTAGAGAATCTCGCCATGCGGTAATTCTAAATTTATACGGTCATCAACTCGTGGCTCACCTAACCAAAGAAACCCTGACACCTCAGCGGGGTATTTATCCTCGACATTTCGGATTAGTTTTTACATCCCTGGCTGATTGGGAAGCCTTACTGTCGAATGCTCAACAAAAACAATTACCCTTCTACGAGCAACCCAAGACCCGCTTTCCTGGTCAACTGACAGAGCATCGCACCTTCTTCCTCCAAGATCCATTTTATAACTTAATGGAGTTTAAGTTCTACTCTGATAGTTCAGCAATTTTTGGTGGACGTGAGTTGGCAGAAATTGGCGATCGCATTTAAGCCAAATCCTTTTCAGCAATTTTAAAACGGGAAACACACCCAAGAAGGCTTGATCAACACGAAGGTTGAGAAACATAGAAAAACCCCTTACTGAGTAAGGGGTTTTTTCGGCTCAGCTCACTGGAACTACTGATATAGCACTACGCATTAAAGTTAGGACATTGATACAAGCTGAAAACCTTGTGTAGTAAACTTTTGCCTCTTGCCTATTGCCTCTTGCCTGGCGCGTAGCGCTATACCAATTCCGCTGTTTTGGGGTGCTAGTTCTGATGTTCAATCAGCTCAAGTTATGACCCTGTGGAGTATAGCTTAAATAAGGTTGGGGTTGAAGCCAGCCTCGGGTGGCTGGTCAATGACCATTGCATCCCTTAATTCAGAGCCATTCAAGTGCCAAAAAGCAATAGTATTACTGTTGTTCCAGACGATATCATATTTGCCGTCATTATCTACGTCTGCAACACCCTGAATACTCCATCCAGTTGAGCTTAGTATTCCTAAGGGCTCACCATCCCGTGTGATGATGTCACCTTTGACTAGTTTCTTATCAGACATCTGCCATGTGGCAATCTGTCCAGTCTCCGAGTGGTACCACAGAATCTGCTCTTGGCCATCGTCGGTGAAGTCCGCCACACCTTCGATTTGCCATCCAGTTGATGATGGAGCTAGTACAGGCTCATCGTCTCGTGTGACCACTGCAGCATCGACTAGTTCGTTGCCATCTATCTGCCATATGCCTACCTGTCCAGTATTCTGGTTGCGCCAGAGAATCTGATGTTGATCCCCACCACTGAAGTTCCCCGAACCCTCGATTTGCCATCCAGTGTCTTCGGTTATCAGTAAAGGCTGACCATCCCGTTCAATGATCCCCTGATTTACCAGCTTGTCAGCATCTATTGTCAAGATAGCAAGCTCTCCAGTATCTGGCTTGTAGGCGAGAATATCATCTTTGAGATCACCGTTAAAGTCAGCAAACTCTGTGAGTTCCCATTCCAAGGGGTTGACCTCACCGGCATCAAGCACCATCTCCTTGATCTCTTCACCTTGCCCTTGCCAGTATTGAATCGCTCCGGTTACTTTGTTAAGCCAGAATACATCATCCATTTCACCGTCGCCATCAAAGTCTCCAGTACCTTGGATTTCCAAATTGAGATCCGTTTGCGCAGGAAGGCTAACTGTATTTACCTGGTGAGTATCATCTATCTTCCACAGGATATTATTTCCTGTCAGTGGATTACGCCAGACAAACCTGGTACTTTTGTCAGGAACTGACGAGATGTCATCAGCAATGGTAATCTGAGCAAAGGTTTTGCCAACTAAGTTATAATCTTCGCTGGTGTTTAAGACCAGGTTAACAGTTTCATCACCTTCATCGATTCGGGAGTCGATTTCTGGAGTAATTTTCAGCTCAACGGAGGACTCACCAGCGGCAATAGTGACTGACCCATTGAGGGTTTCACTGTAGTCATCTGCGGTAGCAGTGCTACCAAAGGTCATGTAACTGACAGTGAGTTCTTCACTCGTGTCTCCAGAACGAGTGATGGTGATGCTGCCTGGGTCTTGGTCTTTTTCCGCTGCCTCAAGGTCACTAGCAGTGATCGTGACAATGGGGATGTCATTATCAAAAATACTGGCAGTGACTAATCCAACATCCCCCAGGGGATAGTTCACACTGTCCTCGGATTTGGTAATCTCGTGGCTGATGGTACTTTCGTGATCCCCTTCAACCTCTTGATCATCCAGCCCTCGCACTGTGATAGTTTGAAGTTTTGCCTCATTGAAGGTAAGCACTTGCTCTGAAGCAAAGGTAGTTCCATCTAAACTGATTTCAGTTTGATCATCAGCTTTGATAGTAATTTCTACTTCACCGGTGGGAGTCTTAGTTAACGCAACAGTGTAGATACCAGTACCACCCTCAAATAGTATCGGGCTCTCACTGATAATAATCTCTGGGGTTGTGGTAACACTCTCATTATCAGTGATGGTAATCTCTGTAGATGGGATATTGAGAGTATCAGGATATTTGACCTCATCCCCGGTGTTGGTAATGGTATAACTGATCGTGGTATTATGGTCACCTTCGAGGAAATTGTCATCCACCGCCATTACCGTAATGGTTTTGGGGGTGAGATCGCTCAGGCTCACCATCACTTCGTTCTCGAAGCTCTGCCCATCGAGACTGATTTCACTGTCCTCATCCGCCATAATCTTGATTTCTACTGCTCCGGCTGGAACAGTGTCAAGAGCAATGGTATAAGTGCCAGGCTCTCCCCCTTCCGTGAGACCAGAAATCTCGGTGATCAGAACTTGACCAGCACCATCTGCATCATTATCAGTAATCTGGATCTCGGTGGATGGGATCTCGAGAGTCAATGGATATGTCTCGGAATCCTCAGTGTTGGTAATCTCGTAGCTGATAGTGCTGCTGTGGTCACCTTCCGGTACCTCGTCATCCACTGCCTTGACCTTAATGGTTTGTTGGCTGGTATTGGTGAGACTGACCATCAGTTCAGTCTCGAAGGTCTCCCCATCGAGACTGATTTCACTGTCATCATCGGCAGTAATCTTGATCTCTACTGCCCCGGCTGGAACAGTGTCGAGATTAATGGTAAACTCTGCAACCTCTCCCTCTTCCACAGGAGCGGAAATCTCGCTAATCTCAACTTTACCAGGGGTGACTGGGTCATTATCAGTAATGGTGATCTCGGTGGATTCGATATTGAGAGTCAAGGGATATTTCTCGGAATCCCCAGTGCTGGTAATCTCGTAGCTGATGGTGCTGGTCTGCTCACCTTCCGGTACATCGTCATCCACTGCCTTGACCTTAATGGTTTGCTGGCTAGTATTGGTGAGACTGACCACCAGTTGGTTTGAGAAGCTCTCTCCATCGAGACTGATTTCACTGTTGTCATCAGCTTTGATAGTAATCTCTACTGCCCCAGCTGGAACAGTGTCAAGATTAATAGTAAACTCCCCAACTTCTCCCTCTTCCACAGGAGCGGAAATCTCGCTAATCTCGACCAGACCAGCAGCATCTGCGTCATTATCAGTAATGGTGATCTCGGTGGATGGGATCTCGAGATCCAATGGATATGTCTCGGAATCCTCGGTGTTAGTAATCTCGTAGCTGATAGTGCTGCTGTGGTCACCTTCCGGTACCTCGTCATCCACTGCCTTGACCTTAATGGTTTGTTGGCTGGTATTGCTGAGGCTGACGATCAAATCCGTGTCAAAGGTTTCCCCATCAAGACTGATTTCACTGTCTTCATCAGCTTTGATAGTGATCTCTACTGCCCCAGCTGGAACAGTGTCGAGATTAATGGTAAACTCTGCAAGCTCTCCCTCTTCCACAGGAGCGGAAATCTCGCTAATCTCAACTTTACCAGGAACAACTGGGTCATTATCAGTAATGGTGATCTCGGTGGATGGGATCTCGAGAGTCAAGGGATATTTCTCCGAATCCCCGGTGTTGGTAATCTCGTAGCTGATGGTGCTGGTGTGCTCACCTTCCGGTACCTCATCATCCACTGCCTTGACCTTAATGGTTTTGGAGCTGAGATCACTCAAGCTCACCATCAGTTCAGTCTCGAAGGTCTCCCCATCAAGACTGATTTCACTGTCATCATCGGCAGTAATCTTGATCTCTACTGCCCCGGCTGGAACAGTGTCGAGATTAATGGTAAACTCCCCAACTTCTCCCTCTTGAAGAGGTTCTGAAATCTCGCTAATCTCAACTTTACCAGGGGTGACTGGGTCATTATCAGTAATGGTGATCTCGGTGGATTCGATATTGAGAGTCAAGGGATATTTCTCGGAATCCCCAGTGCTGGTAATCTCGTAGCTGATGGTGCTGGTCTGCTCACCTTCCGGTACATCGTCATCCACTGCCTTGACCTTAATGGTTTGCTGGCTAGTATTGGTGAGACTGACCACCAGTTGGTTTGAGAAGCTCTCTCCATCGAGACTGATTTCACTGTTGTCATCAGCTTTGATAGTAATCTCTACTGCCCCAGCTGGAACAGTGTCAAGATTAATAGTAAACTCCCCAACTTCTCCCTCTTCCACAGGAGCGGAAATCTCGCTAATCTC
>NZ_JAAHIG010000013.1:47933-48779 GCF_010692305.1 Moorena sp. SIO4G3
GACTGATTTCACTGTTGTCATCAGCTTTGATAGTAATCTCTACTGCCCCAGCTGGAACAGTGTCAAGATTAATAGTAAACTCCCCAACTTCTCCCTCTTCCACAGGAGCGGAAATCTCGCTAATCTCAACTTGACCAGGGATTACTGGTTCATTATCAGTAATCTGGATCTCGGTGGATTCGATATTGAGAGTCAAGGGATATTTCTCGGAATCCCCAGTGCTGGTAATCTCGTAGCTGATGGTGCTGGTCTGCTCACCTTCGACCAGAGTGTCATCCACTGCCTTGACCTTAATGGTTTCCTGGCTAGTATCGGTGAGGCTGACCATCAGTTCAGTCTCGAAGCTCTCCCCATCGAGACTGATTTCACTGTCCTCATCGGCAGTAATCTTGATCTCTACTGCCCCGGCTGGAACAGTGTCGAGATTAATGGTAAACTCTGCAACCTCTCCCTCTTCCACAGGAGCGGAAATCTCGCTAATCTCAACTTGACCAGGGATTACTGGTTCATTATCAGTAATCTGGATCTCGGTGGATTCGATATTGAGAGTCAAGGGATATTTCTCGGAATCCCCAGTGCTGGTAATCTCGTAGCTGATGGTGCTGGTCTGCTCACCTTCGACCAGAGTGTCATCCACTGCCTTGACCTTAATGGTTTCCTGGCTAGTATCGGTGAGGCTGACCATCAGTTCAGTCTCGAAGCTCTCCCCATCGAGACTGATTTCACTGTCCTCATCGGCAGTAATCTTGATCTCTACTGCCCCGGCTGGAACAGTGTCGAGATTAATGGTAAACTCTGCAACCTCTCCCTCTTCCACAGGAGCGGAAATCTCGCTAATCTCAACTT
>NZ_JAAHIG010000013.1:48879-51741 GCF_010692305.1 Moorena sp. SIO4G3
ATTTCACTGTCCTCATCGGCAGTAATCTTGATCTCTACTGCCCCGGCTGGAACAGTGTCGAGATTAATGGTAAACTCTGCAACCTCTCCCTCTTCCACAGGAGCGGAAATCTCGCTAATCTCAACTTTACCAGGAACAACTGCGTCATTATCAGTAATGGTGATCTGGCTGGATGGGATCTCGAGATCCAATGGATATTTGTCTAAATCCCCACTGCTGGTAATGGCATAGCTGATGGTACTGCTCTGCTCACCTTCGGGTAAATCGTCATCCACCGCCTGTACCTTAATGGTTTCGGCAGTAGTATTTTCTAGGGTTACTTTCACTTCCTTAGAGAAGGTAACCCCATCCAGACTGATTTCACTGTTGTCATCATCCGCAGTAATAGTAATCTCTACTGCTCCAGCTGGAACAGTGTTTAGAGCAATAGTATACTCCCCAGGTTCTCCCCCTTCCGTCAGAGGGGAAATCGGGGTGATAACCACTTGAGCAGGGTCGGTAATATTGGTAGTGAGTTCTCCATCTAAGCCAACAGTATAGTTTTCATCCTCGGAAGCTGTAACTTCGTAGCTGATTTTACTGCTGTGATCCCCTTCAACCTGGTCATCATCTCCCGGCTTCACCGTGATTTGTTTTTCCAGAGTCTCAGCGTTGAGAGTAATAACTTGCTCAGAGGCAAAGTCTTCTCCATCTACCTTGATTTCACTCTGGTCATCAGCAGTCAGCTTAACTGTTACATCCCCAGTGGGTCGGGTACTTAAAGCAACTGTGTAGATTCCCTCTTGACCCTCTTGGACAGACACAGGACCATCTATGAAAACAATTCCAGGGTCATCGTCTATAATATTGGCAGTATATGATGGCCCTTCTCCAAGAGGATAGTTCTCAAGATCCTCGCTACTGGTAACTGTGTGAGTGATGGTGCTAGTGTGAACGCCTTCTACCACAGTATCCGGAAGTGCTCGTACCGTAATGGTTTCTTCAAGTGTTTCTGGGTTGAGGCTAATGATTCGCTGAGAGCCAAAGTTGATGTCATCTAGACTAATTGTACTCTGGTCATCAGCTTGGATAGTAATTTGTACTTCTCCGGTGGGAGGAGTATTCAAAGAAACTGTGTAAGTGCCTGAACCATTGTTTTCAGTGATGGTGATGGCCTGGCTGAAGATTAGCCCAGAGTCATTATCACCAATATCGACAGTGATCTCTTCTGGTAGCTCGCCCAGGTCATAGTCTTGGTCTTCGGAAGCAATTTCATGGCTAATTTTGCTAGTGTGATCACCTTCGACCTGATCATCATCCAACCCCTGTACTGTAATTTCTTTTTCCAGGGTTTCAGCGTTGAGGGTAATCTCTTGCTCAGGGGCAAACTCTCCGTCACCCACTTTGATTAGACTCTGGTCATCGGCTTTGATAGTGACTGTTACGTCACTAGTAGGCACAGTGCTTAAGCCAATTGTGTAAGTATCTTCTTGACCTTCCTCAGCAGACAAGGTGGTCTCACTGAAAACAATTCCAGGATTATTATCTGTAATTGTGGCAGTAAAGAAGCCGCTAGTTCCTAGAGGATAGTTAGTGTTATCCTCGGTCTGAGTCACTTCGTGGCTGATAGTGCTGGTGTGAGTTCCTTCAACCAGCTCGTCATCAGCCGCTTGTACAGTGATGGTTTCTTGGAGTTTTTCTGGGTTGAGAGTAATGACTTGGCCGGAGGCAAACTCCCCTTCACCTACCTTGATTAAACTATCGTCATCAGCGGTCAGAGTAACGGTCACCTCTCCAGTAGGCAGAGTATTTAAAGCAACTGTGTAAGTCCCTTCATCACCGCCTTCTGTGATTGCGATCGCATCACTAAAGATTAGTCCAGGGTCATTGTCAGTAATCTCGATAGTAACATCCTCGATCTCCTGGCCTAGAGGATAATTGGTGGTATCACTTGAATCAGTTATTTCATGGCTGATAGTGCTCTCGTGCTTGCCTTCCACACCGGTGTCATCAAAAACCTGGACTGTGATAGTTTGCCGTGTAGTTCCCCTGAGCTGGATTTCTTGGTTAGAAGCAAAGTTTATACCACCATCTATGCTGATTCTAGTTTGTGGATCAGCGGTGATAGTGACGGTTACTGAACCACCCCCCACAGGAGGAGTGTTTAAACCAATTTCGTAAGTCCCGATATCCCCTTCAGTGAGATCGAGATTACTGATGATGACTACTCCAGGCTCATCATCAGTAATCTCTGCTGTAACATCTGGAATTTCCAGATCCAGGGGATAGTTTGTGTTGTCTTGGGATTCAGTAATAGCATGCTTGATGGTGCGGTCTCGAAGACCTTTAAATTCTTCATCATTTTCTACCCGCACGGTAATGGTTTGCAGGGTTAGGTTACTGAATGTAACATCTTGGCTAGAACCAAAGTTAGTACCATCAACACTGATTTCAGTATCATCATTATCAGCTGTGATAGTAACTGTCACATCCCCAGTAGGCTGAGTGCTTAAACCAATTTCGTAGGTATCAGTACTGCCTTCAGTGACCTGAGGACTACCAATGATAACTATTCCGATATCATTATCAGTAATGGTGGCAGAGACATCATCAATGGGTGTGTTCTCATTGGAATAGTTTGTATCGTCTGAAGCAATGCTGTGGGTAATGATGCTGCTGTGAATTCCTTCCGGCGGATCATCATCTACCGCCTGCACCTTGATTTCTTTTTCCAGTATGCTTTGGTTGAGGGTAATCACCTGCTGTGATGCAAACTCTTCACCATCCACACTGATCAGACTTTGCTCATCGGCTGTAATGGTAACCGTTACATCTTGGGTAGGCTCGGTGGTTAAACTAATGGTGTAAGTCCCCTCTTGACCA
>NZ_JAAHIG010000130.1:0-21177 GCF_010692305.1 Moorena sp. SIO4G3
CCCCCTAAATCCCCCTTAAAAAGGGGGACTTTGAGGTAAATAAGTGTACCTATCTCTTTCCCATGAGGTACAAACTGATCCCCCTAAATCCCCCTTAAAAAGGGGGACTTTGAGGTAAATAAGTGTACCTATCTCTTTCCCATGAGGTACAAACTGATCCCCCTAAATCCCCCTTAAAAAGGGGGACTTTGAGGTAAATAAGTGTATCTAATACATGCAATAAACGCTATATCAGCTAAAGCGCTACGCGCACGCTGCGCGAACAGCTTTTGAAGAAGCGATGCAGCGCGGTCTTGGGGAGCCAGTGCGGTCTTGGGGGTTCCCCCCATGAGCAACTGGCGTGGTCCCCCCCATGAGCGACTGCATCAAGACAATAAGTAAGCATTGGTTTAATCTTTTGGGTGCATCTCATTTTTGCTGTTTGACTCGGTGGTGCGTTACGGGGTAGGCTATTTCAATGGTGGCTTATAGGCATAAAATTAGGGCGAGCCTCCCCTAACGCACCCTACGCATTTACTCGATCAGAGTGGGAACGGAATAGTTATAAAAAAAGACTAAAAAAGCGATCGCTTTTCGATCGCATCAGAAGATTTCCGTTTTTGCCGATATCCTGATAACCCACCACTATTGAGTTGGCTTGGTAGGTTATCAACGGATTCGACCAGACCGATTACCAATTACCGATTACTAAACTAGCGTTTCTAGGATTTATGAGGTACGCTTTTCAACCTCAAAGTCCCCCTTATCAAGGGGGATTTAGGGGGATCTCTTTTTAGCTCAGGGCAAACGAGAATTGCTATAGATTAATATTAATCGCTCTCAAAGTCCCCCTTATCAAGGGGGATTTAGGGGGATCTCTTTTTAGCTGATGGCAAACGAGAATTGCTATAGATTAATATTAATCGCTCTTAAAGTCCCCCTTGTCAAGGGGGATTTAGGGGGATCTCTTTTTAGCTGATGGCATAGAGAATTGCTATAGATTGATATTAATTGCTCTCAAAGTCCCCCTTGTCAAGGGGGATTTAGGGGGATCTCTTTTTAGCTGATGGCAAACGAGAATTGCTATAGATTAATATTAATCGCTCTCAAAGTCCCCCTTATCAAGGGGGATTTAGGGGGATCTCTTTTTAGCTGATGGCAAACGAGAATTGCTATAGATTGATATTAATTCCTCTCAAAGTCCCCCTTGTCAAGGGGGATTTAGGGGGATCTCTTTTTACCTCATGACTATGATAATTGCTATATTAAACGTTTCTAGCTTCTTCGACCCAGCTATCAAACAGGTCTTGATGGTTCTCAATCCATTCTTCCGCATGGCGACGGATATCTTTTGAGCTATCTTCACCGTTGTTCAATAATTCATTTTGGGCATTGATATCCTCAACGGGAATATGAATCAATTCAAACAAGCGCTTGGCGGCTGGGTTAGCAGACACAAATTTCTTATTAGCTACGATTCGGATCCGATCGATGGCAAATCCCAGATTTTTCCCATCTACCGAGGTATCTTTTGCGGTCAAGTCTTTCTGTGATTCTGGTAGATCAGTGAAGGGAACTTCTAGCCAGACCACATCTTGATCTGGTTTTAACACTGCTGCCATCCACATGGGAGTCCAGGTGTAGTAGAGGATTGGTTGTCCTTGGTTGTAGCGAGTAATGGCATCTACAATTAAGGCTGAGTAGGTTCCTTGGTCTTGCTCAACAGTGTCTTCGAGTCCGTAAGCTTTAATGTGATGCTCAATCATAATTTCACAAAACCAACCGGAATTACAGCCAATCAAATTGGCTTTACCATCACCATCTGAGTCAAAGAGTTTAGCGATTTTGGGGTCTTTGAGTTGCTCAAGGCTAGTGATGTTGTATTTATCAGCAGTTTTTTTATCAATCTGATAACCTTGCCAGAGATCAGAGGTGATTACTCCAATTCGTTCTAACTTCTGTTCACCACCACTTTGTTCAAAAAAGGGTCTATGACCGATATCCCAATGAACAGCAGTGTAATCTAGGTCGCCGTTGCCTAAAGCTAAGTGCGCGGTGACGTATTCAATTTGTTTTGGCTCTTTGATAGTGTAACCAAGTTTTTCCAGACCAATGTTTACAATGTCGGTTTGGAATTGTTCTTCTTGCAAGCTACTATAGACCGATTGTACGCTCACCCCTTTACCAGGCATGGCTAGATTAGAGTCTGTGGTTACTTGGGCTTGGGAGGGTTGTTGCCAAGTGATAAAACCCAGGAGTGCTAGTAAAATGGTTGCTCCAACAGTAGCCCAAGCCAGTTGTTGACCTGTGGAAGAGCGCACCAAACCAATTGGTCCTCGTTCCAACCAAGGGATTTGGTTGTTGCCTTGACTGACTATCTGAGTGATCCGATCCAGCATTACTGCGATTAGAACGATGCTCAATCCTCCGACAGCAGCTAATCCTACATTCACCCGACCTAGTCCTTGTAATACCATCTGTCCAAGTCCTCCTACACCAATCATGGAGGTGACCACCGACATCGATAAGGCTAAGAGGATGGCTTGGTTGACTCCTGCCAGAATAGTTGGCATGGCTAGGGGGATTTGGACTTCCCATAACATTTGTGTCGGGGTTGAGCCAAATGCGATCGCAGCTTCGATCACCTCTGTGGACACTTGCCGAATCCCTAGGTTAGTCAAGCGAATCAGGGGGGGTATGGCAAAGACACAGGTTGCCATTACTCCAGGCACTGCACCAATCCCAAACAACATCACTACTGGCACAAGATAGACGAATGACGGTAGGGTTTGCATGGCATCGAGCAGGGGTCGCAGCACTTTCGAAATGCGATCGCTACTAGCACAGGCAATACCGACAGTGATGCCTATCACCATGCAAAACACTACAGCCGTTACTACTAGGGAAAGAGATACCATGGCTTGGGTCCAGGCTCCGCAAAAGCCAATCAAGCTCAAAGCAGCAACGCTATAAATAGCAATTCTTCCACCAGCCAGTTGCCATGCTATCAAGGCAATCAGAATCAGTAAAATTAATGGAGGAATCGATAGCAACAGCCATTCTATACTCTCCAGGGTGACGCTAATCGGTAGACTAATCCCTTGAAAGAAAGGACGAAAGTTGTCAACCAGGAAATTCACTGCAGCAGTAATCCACTGCTGGAGGGGTAAGGTATAAAGCTCAAAGGGGTTCAGTAGAATATCTAGACCTCCTTGGCTCTTGGCTAACATGAAAACAGATAGAGTCAAGGATTTCAACACAATAATACCAGTATTTTTTTTAATAGTATCATGTCGGGGAGGTAAGCATTCAGCAGTCAGCTGTCAGCCGTGAGCTAAAAGCTCACGCTACTTGAGGTGCTTAAAATAAAATTCTTTGGCCTATGGCCACGCTACGGGAACGGAAGAATTTAATATTGATAGAGAAACATGAGAATTGAAAGTCTGGGTAAAAGCCCATTGCGCATAAACTGAAAGCTGAACGCGCACGCGTGTGCGTAGCACATAAGCTGAAAGCTGATGGCTGATAGCTGAAAGCTGATAGCTGATGACTGATAGCTGAATGCTTACAAAATTGCACTTATCTTAAGTTTAAATTTTCAAATGTCTAAACAGAAAAAGAAGAAAAAACCAATGTTAACCAAGAAGGTCAAGACTGTTCATCAGCTTGAGAAAGAGAAGCGGAAGAAGCAACAAAAAATAAATGATGCTTTTACTCGCGTGATAGATCAGGGAAGCTACTCAGAGGGTGAGCAATTTCCAATATTGCTGGAAGACGCTTATTTGACCTTAGGCTATAAAAGTGAAATTAAAGCATTTAATCACTTGGTCAAACTTGGCTACCAGTTAGGAGAAGATTTCATCACAAAGACTGTTCGTAGGAGACAGCACAAGAAGAAAAAATTGGTTAGGTTGTCTGTCGATTGTTATACCTCTTGGGCGTCGGACATCAGAAAAGACCATCTTTGTTTAATGTTTGAGTCTGAAGATGACTTGAACGACTACAGCGGTTATAACAACGCAACATAGCAAACAAAAGGAGTTAAAATCATGCCAAGATCTAAAGGAATTCCACCAGACTTTTCTAAGTTTTCCAACCTTAAAGTAGCTGTGACTGCCTCTAGCTTGCGTAAAATCAGCGGTCTACGGTACCCGGACATCTCGGCTTGGATGTACTCTCATTGCCATGAGGTGATAGCTGAGAATCAAAAATACGGCATCCATAACCATCGCTTTCCCGAAATTATTCTGAACTATTACAACCGACGCTATAATATCGAGTAAATGACTGAAATACTTCGATAAAATAACGTCAAATACCTTGAAAAATGCGCTCCCATTAACGCCGCCATGTAACATCAACAAAAATTAATCCTTTACTTATCACTACCTTTTTAGTAGGAATTTTTTATGTTAAAATTAAATAGCGATGTTCCGCAGAAACCGCTACACGAACGCAGACCTTTCAAGAAAAGCGATCGCTAAAATAAACTTCAAAAACATTGGTAACATTATGGATCAAAAACGTACTGGCAGCAAAAAGAAAGAAAAGGCTTTAGATTTCAGCGATCGTGAGTTCTTAAAATAAATTCGTATTCTTGATAACGGAGAAGGTCGAAGCAGTATCCGGGGAAGTGCTCGGATGGCGGGGGTAGATTCCACAGAAAAAGTGATAAATGTTATCAATATCACAATTTTCTACTGCTTTACCATAACCAATTCCACTGAAATCTAGAGGTTATCCCCAAACTTTCCACACTCCCGATTCCCTGCTCCGTAAAAAAAAATTGTAATTTTTTAAAAAATATGTTATAATATAATATTTGGTGTTATAATAAAATCACGTCATAAAACACTAGCAATGTGCCATGACAAAAGCCAGCCTCAAGATTTCCCAAGGTCACCGGGCTGGCTTTGAATCCCTTATGAAAAGGACATGATTTATTATGACTTATGCCAATCGCCTACATCCGTGGGCAATCGTTCGGCTGTTGCCCAAAATGCAACGGGTCGTTGTTGGTCGTTACCGCAACCGTTCCAATGCAGAGGGGCATATGCAAGCTCTGAAACGGCTTATGCCGGATGCTAATTTCGTGATTGTTTTTGATTTAGGTGATCTTATGAATAAAGAATCCTAGGGTTGAGCGGGAATAGTTGAAGGTTGAAGGTTTTGAGGTTGAAGGTTGAAGGTTATTTGGTTGAAGGTTATTTGGTTGAAGGTTATTTGGTTGAAGGTTGAAGGTTTTGAGGTTGAAGGTTGAAGGTTATTTGGTTGAAGGTTATTTGGTTGAAGGTTATTTGGTTGTCAGGTTGTGGCAGGATACGGGCAAGATGCCCGTTCCACCAACATGCCGGTTCCACCAACATGCCGGTTCCACTAAGATGCCTATTCCACCAACATGCCCGACTCCCGACTCCCGACTCCCGACTCCCGACTCCCGACTCCCGACTCCCGACTCCCGACTCCCTACTCCCTACTCCCTACCGAAATATCCGGGAACGTG
Source organism: Moorena sp. SIO4G3 (assembly GCF_010692305.1). Classification (NCBI taxonomy): domain Bacteria; kingdom Bacillati; phylum Cyanobacteriota; class Cyanophyceae; order Coleofasciculales; family Coleofasciculaceae; genus Moorena; species Moorena sp. SIO4G3. The sequence goes on from NZ_JAAHIG010000130.1 coordinate 5,483, forward strand.
AGAGCCTCCCTTTTCTTGCATAGAGGATGAAACGGACGCGACGGGTTTTAACCCGCCGTGTCCTTCTGTTTGGGTTCAGGTAATCTGGCTATTAGGCTTCTGATTAATTCAGATTGGGTCATACCCCGTCGTTCAGCCTCTTCCTTTAACTGCTGTTTTTCAAAGCTTGTGACCCTAATCATTAGTCTTTCCGTTTTCATTTAGGTGTTATTTTACAGGCGTACATTTGTTAGGATTGTAGTAGGATGTAAATCAGATGTACAAGACCATTCCAATAAAAGCCAACTTCACGGACTTTGAGCAAGCCTTTTGGTTATTTCAGTGTCAACAGGCTAATAGCTTATGGAATTGTGCTGTATATTACTCCAAGCAAAAACATTACGGCTGGTTGGAACAACAGGAAGAGGCTTTTACTACCTATTGGAGTGGGGATGAGCTGAGATCTGGCTGGAAGACTTATAAATGCAATATTAAATACGCCGAACTCTGTAAAAACTTAAAGGAAAACCCACACTATAAAGCCATGGCAGCTCAGTCGGCTCAACAAAGCCTCAAGACTGTTGCTGAATCAATTAACAGTTACAACCAGTTAGTAAGTCTTTATTACAAGGGAACTGTTGACAGGCCAAAATTACTTAGATACCGGAAAAAAGGTGGGCTAGCCGCTGTTACCTTTCCTCGTCAAGCGCTTACTTACAAAAAAGGTTTGTTTTATCCGTCCATCAGCAAGGAAACAAAACCTGAGCTAATTACCGAGATTACCCTAGAGCCAACAGATTTTATAGATCCTGATTGGGTCAAAGAGGTAACTATTCACCCGTACCTGGGACAACTTTGGATTGACTGGGTGATAGATGATGGAAAGCAACCAGTCGAACATAATCCCAATCTAGATTACTCCCAGGCATGGAGTTTCGACCATGGTGGTGACAACTGGCTAACAGGTGTTTCGACCCACGGCAAGAGCCTGATTATTGACGGTCGTAAACTCAAGTCACTGAATCAGGGTTACTGCCGGTTAGTCGCAAAATATAAGCAAGGAAAACCTGAATTATACTGGGATGAAAACCTTAATCGGGTTCAACGGAAACGGAACAACCAGATCAGGGATGCCATTAATAAGGCTGCCCGGTTTATTATCAATAGGTGCCTGAATGATTCGGCAAAGCCGACGCTACGCGAACGGATTGGGAACTTAATAGTCGGCTGGAACGAGGGGCAGAAAAATTCATCAAATATGGGGAAACGGGGTAATCAAAACTTTGTAGTCATCCCCACCAAAAGGCTGATCGAGCGCTTAAAGCAACTTTGTCCTGAGTACGGGATAAAACTGACAATTACCGAGGAATCGTACACTAGCAAAGCGTCTTTCCTTGATGACGACCCATTACCGAAACACGGTGAAAAACCCCAAGGATGGAAGGCATCGGGAAAACGGGTAAGGCGCGGTTTGTACAGAACTTCTTTTGGTTACCTGATAAATGCCGACTGCAATGGTGCAGCAAATATCGCCAGAAAAGTAGCCAGACAGTTAAGTCTTGACTTAACCAAGCTGAGTAGGGAAGCTTTGACACTTCCGCACCGGTATAGTTTGTTCAATTCTCTGAAAAAATCATACCGAACAAGATGTTACGAAGCGCGGTTTCAACCCGCTTCGTAACAACCTTGTAGAATCCCCCGTGTTTTAACCGGGGGAGATGTCAATCCCCACCCATAGAGCGCCAATTGCCAGAAGGAATAAAACTCGCCCAATAAATGGGATGCTGATACTCTGGAGTTCCTAGCATTCGCAACTGAATCCTTCGCAAAGCCTCAGAACGCCCTTGGTTATCCAGCAATCCTTGATAATAAGACACCATTAGATACTTCGTAGCCTCATCATCCACTGCCCACAAACTAATGATTTGGCTTTCTGACCCAGCAATCACTAAAGCTCGACGCAATCCATATATTCCTTCTCCAGCAGTGATATTGCCTAAGCCAGTATCACAAGCTGATAACACCACGAGCTTTGTACCTGATAAATTTAATCCGGTTGCTTCTAAGGCTGTGAAGATGCCATCTTCTAGATCATTATCTCGCTGGTTGTTATTAATTCCTGCTAATGCTAACCATGACTGAAGTAAGGCATTATCCCCTGAAGTAAACTCTTCCGAATCAGGTATTTCTTTGAAAAAACCATGGGTAGCGATATGTAGTATTCTGGGGCGAATAACCTGTTTCAATGCTGCTTCATTAGCGTGAGCACCCAACAAGGGCTCCACATCCAGCATCTTTGCGATCGCATTCACTTCCTCAAGAGCACCCGGTAAAGGGGATAAGCCCCACTCGGAAGGATTAAAGTCACGTAAGCTGCGGGTTGCTACTATCTGGTTTTCTTCCCCAAGGGCACGAGTTTGAGCGGAATTATCAAAATCTGGTGCTCCCAAAAGTACTGGTTGGGTCAGCTTGGGATTAGGATTAGATAATCTCAGTAAATCCCTACCAGAGGTGAGGTAGGTAAAACCATAGCTTTCTAATAAATACCGGTTGTCTTCATCTACTAAAGCTTCAAAGGGGATGAGGTTGAGGAAGCCGTCTGGAGACAATAAAATCCTGCGGCTATTTCCCAACAAAGGACGGACTTTCGCCATCAGCTTCTCATCTACATTGCGCGCTGCTTGTTTTACCTTAGGGATGGGAAGATATACAGTTTGAAGGGATAATTCAAGTATCTCCCACAGAGGTTTCAACGCATCTACTTCCCCTAAATCAATGCCTTGGGGTGCGCCTTTAGAACGGAGTACATAGACGGCATAACGGGGATTACCAAAGCTATCCTTTTTGGGATTGAAGGGTTTGTACTCTACAAATTCTACCAGTGCGGTATCCTCAGGAATGAGTTGTTGAATGGTTTCGATGGTGACTGGTTGATTGATTTGGGCAAATTCACGACTGCGCCGACTAATTTTTGCGACTAGTTGCTGTTCCTTATTAGTTAGTTTCTTGACTTGAGCACGGTATTCTTCAAGGGGAAGATTCTCTGGTCGGTTGTAGGTAAGGTTAGCAAGTTGGGTGCGAGTATTGTTGAGTCGGTCTAGTAATTTTTGGCTTTGGAAATCTAAGCGTTTACGCAACAGTTGCTGACTATGGGTCAAGAAATCGAGTAAGCGACCTTTGCGACGTAGGATAGTTGTTAACGCTAGACCAGCTGCTCTTTCATCATCAGGAGCTGAGTTTAGGTGTAGAGAAATAGCTCTATCTCTTGTGCCAGAGATAGTTTTCATGTACTCTCGTTTTTGCTTTTCAGCACCAGCGACGAGATTACGTTCTAGATTAAGTTCTTGGATGTCTAATCCCGCTTCGAGAAACTCTAGGGCTTGCTCAATGTTTCCTTGACTTTGATGTAAACCAGCCAGATTATTCAGGCTGGTTGCCACAGATGGGTGTTCCTCCCCCAGCAACCGTCTTCTCATCTCCAAGGATTGGGTATACAAGGGTTCCGCCTGTTGGTACCTTCCCATTAATTGGTAGAGTAACCCCAGATTATTGAGGCTGCTAGCCACAGATGGGTGTTCCTCCCCCAGCAACCGTCTTCTCATCTCCAAGGATTGGGTATACAAGGGTTCCGCCTGTTGGTGCCTTCCCATTAATTTGTAGAGTAAAGCCAGATTATTGAGGCTGGTTGCCACAGATGGGTGTTCGTCCCCCAGCAACCGTCTTCTCATCTCCAAAGCTTGGGTTAACAAGGCTTCCGCCTGTTGGTACTTTCCCATTAATTGGTAGAGTACTGCCAGATTATTGAGGGTAATTGCCACAGATGGGTGTTCTTTACCCAATAACCGTCTCCACATCTCCAAGGCTTGGGTATACAAGGGTTCCGCCTGTTGGTACCTTCCCATTAATTGGTAGAGTACTGCCAGATTAAGCAGGCTGCTTGCTACATTAGGGTGTTCCTCCCCCAGCAACCGTCTATACATCTCCAAGGGTTGGGTTAACAAGGGTTCCGCCTGTTGGTACCTTCCCATTGAATAGTAGAGTCCCGCCAGATTATGGAGGCTTTCTGCGAGATCAAGGTGTTCATCCCCAAGCAACCGTCTTCTCATCTCCAAGGATTGGGTTAACAAGGGTTCCGCCTGCTCGTACCTTCCCATGGATTGGTAAAGTAAAGCGAGATAATTCAGACTTTCTGCCAGATCAGGGTGTTCTTTACCCAGCAACCGTCTCCTCATCTCCAACCCTTGGTTTAACAAGGGTTCTGCCTCTGAATACCTTCCCATGAAATAGTAGAGTAAAGCTAGATTATTCAGGGTTTCTGCCAGATCAGCATGTTCATCCCCCAGCAACCGTCTCCTCATCCCCAAAGCTTCGGTATACAAGGGTTCCGCCTCTTGGTACTTTCCCATTTCACGATAGAGTTCCCCCAGATTATTCAGGCTTTCTGCCACATCTGCGTGTTCTTCCCCAAGCACTTGCTGTCGAATTATCAAAGCTTCCTGGGCGAGGGGAATCGCTTCCGAATATTTCCCTTGCTCATTAAGATCAATAACTTGCTGATTCAGTTGCTTAGCTTTGGCGAGTTGTTCTTCTGCTGACTCCTGTTGTTGGGCAATAGTAGTTTGTCCCACTGTGGGCTGGGGCGTAACTAGTCCTACTGAGATAAAACTAACTAGAGCTGTTACCCAAAGTGTTGGCCGTTTTGATTTATTTAAACTCATATCTAGCAATTCTCATAGCTATGAGGTACACAATTTCGGGATTTTAGGGAACAGGGAATAGGGAACAGGGAACAGTGAAGAGAAAAGACAGAAGAGGAAATAGCTATGGGTTACATCAAGACAGGGAATCAACCTCAAATAAGACTATACCTAATAGGTATGAGGTATAGAGATTATGTTTACTTATTAGTTATTCTCTGTTACCCGTTCCCTATTCCCTGTTCCCTGTTCCCTTTCAAAAACTATGAACCTTTCCCAACTAACTATTCCGGTCACGATCATTCTTGTTCCCCAAGGAGCAGAATACCAAGCAATTTGTCGAGGAATCAAGCAGATTACTGGTCGTCCATTACCTCTGATTCTATCTATTCCGATAGGAGCAGAGCCTGTAACTAAGTATCTAGAAACATGGTTACAAACTACAACAAATTTTCCTGAGCACTACCCACCTCAAGTAGTGCTGATGGGATTGTGTGGCAGCTTATCTTCTAACTATTCCGTTGGTGATATTGTTGTGTATAACGATTGTGTTGCTATCGACCGAAACCAAGATAGACCTCAACCACTGGTGCAACAGTGCTGCAGCCAACTGACTAGCTTAGTTCACGAGAAACTGGGTAAAAAGGCTAATTTAGTCAGGGGATTGAGTAGCGATCGCATAATTTCGTCTAGCTTAGAAAAGCGTCAACTGGGTCAGAGCTACCAAGCTGATGTAGTCGATATGGAAGGATTTGCTACCCTATCGGTAATTAATCCCAAAGGATTTGCTGTAGCAATGGTAAGAGTGATTAGTGATGATAGCTACTACAATATCCCAGACCTTACCCCAGCGATTAGTGCTGATGGGTCACTGAAACCCTTGCCCTTAGCCATGGGTATGCTAAAGCAACCAATAGCAGCTACCAGACTAATTCGAGGTTCCCTACGAGGCTTGAAAGTATTACAGCAAGTAACTATTAGACTTTTCTCTTTATAAAATTAAATCAAGGATTAGCTGTTTGACCCGGTAGGTGGAACGGGCATCTTGCCCGTGGTGTGTTACTAGCATCTTGCCGGTGGGTGGAACGGGCATCTTGCCAGATGTGTGGAACGGGCATCTTGCCCGTTACAATTGGCCGCTGATTGGAACAACTCAGAGTAAGATCGAATCGCTGTTAATCAGGACAAAAAGATTCCTCTTCGTATAAGTAATCAGTAACTAGTAAATATGGCATCACAAGGCTTTCCCATCTTTAGTGTAACTATGCTCAAGTCAATCATTGTTCAAGGAGGGCGTCATTGGTGGCTCTCTTTTTTATTGTGGATGGTTCTCATTGCACCAGTTCAGGCAGCGGTAGAACTGCGGATAGCGGTTGAGCAAGGAGTCAAACAGGTAACCTTGGGGAGTTCCACCACAGCCATTGTCAGAGATGGGACAGGTCAAGCCGTGGGAAACTTAAACGCCATGGCGGGTATGACTGCGGAAACTAACGGTAGTGGAATTAAGTTAGGTCAGTGGCAAGGGAAATCCCTCTGGATTGAACCGAAAGACAATGGTTATGTTTGGATAGGCGATCGCTGGTACCGGGGGCGCACTCGACTGGTTAGTTCTGACAATAAGTTAACAGCGGTCAACCATGTTGATTTAGAACACTATCTCTATAGCGTGATTGGCGCAGAAATGAGCCCCAGTTGGCCGATAGAAGCCTTGAAAGCCCAAGCAGTAGCAGCTCGTTCCTATGTGCTCCATCAACGGAACAAATCCAAGAGCGATATCTATGATATAGGGGATACCCAGCGTTGGCAAGTTTACAAAGGTCTAAATAGCGAAACTGTCAGCACTCATCAAGCGGTTAATGCCACAGCGGGACAGATCATGACGTATGGTAATAAAGTGATTCTCGCTGTTTTCCATGCTGCGTCTGGAGGACATACAGAAAATGTAGAGGATATTTGGTGGAGTGAACCCATTCCTTATCTACAGGGTGTACCTGATTACGATCAGGGCACACCAGTCTACCAGTGGACAAAAAGCTTTTCTGCTAGTCAACTGAGCCAGAAGATTCCTGGTGTTGGTAATATCATCGCCATGACCCCAGTGGAGAGGACACCCCGAGGCAGGGTGATCACTCTTAAAGTAGAAGGCAGTAGCAATACAAAGACAATTAAGGGCAAGGAATTACGCAAAATCCTAGGTCTGAAAAGTCGGCTGTTTACGGTGTCTAAAACCGAAAATGGTTTCCAATTCAACGGTCGTGGTTATGGTCACGGATTGGGGTTAAGTCAGTGGGGAGCCTACAACTTATCCCGTCGGGGATTGAATTACCTACAAATTTTGAGTCACTATTACTCTAGTGCTAAACTAGCTCAGATTGATTGATATCAAATAGCAAAGGGAACAGGGAACAGGGAATAGGGAATAGGGAGTAGGGAGTAGGGAGTAGGGAGTAGGGAGTAGGGAGTAGATAACTTCAGATCACGAAACTTCTGAGTTCCCTGTTCCCTACAATCCACAACTTTCGTAACTCACCCTATCGATAACTGCTATAACGTTTCTAGGACTCATGAGGTACACAAAATTGTTTGACTATTGGCTCTTGCCTTCCCCTCCTGGGAGGGGTTAGGGGTGGGTTTCTCTTACCTGCTCCCTGCTCCCTGCTCCCTGCTCCCTGCTCACTGTTCCCTGTTCCCTGTTCCCTCTTACAGACTGTTTATTTAGCATAACAAGTACGGTAGAGGCAAAGTTGATGACTAACTCGACTTCTAATCCATTGCTTAAGATATTAAACAACTGGATTTTATCGTTATTCATAATCTTAACTAGTCTTGTCACATTACTCTCCGTAACTAGCTATTTTTTTAGAGATAACATCTACTTAGAATTCACGACTAATTTTAAACATCAATATCTGGTATTAGGGGTATTACCATTAATTTATTTTGCCCTAACTCGCCGCAAATTTTGGGTGATAGTCACGTTATTTTGCTTATTGATTAACTTGACAGAAATCCTTCCTTGGTATATCCCTAAAATCAGCTTTGGGGCTTCCGGTGAACCCATGCGTCTATTTCTGTTCAATGTCTCGTTTTCCAATAAGCGATATACTGATGCTATTGCGTTGGTAAAAGAAGAAAAGCCGACCATTGCCGCTTTTTTAGAAGCCAAAGACCCTTGGCCTGAAGAATTAGAAGAGTTAAGGGAGGTTTTACCCTATACTATTAGTATTCCAGAACTTCAGATGGAAGTCTACAGTCGTTTACCATTGCAAGAATCCGAAATTCTGGAATACGGAAAATCTCGTGGTCTGGTCAAATTAGATTTAAGGATTGCTGGCGCAGAGGCTTCAGTAATTGTTACTCACGCCTATCCACAATTTTATTTTGGGAAGCAAGGGGATTTGGGAGAGCAAGGTTGGCAGTGGCGCAATCAAGATTTAGAAGAAGAGATTGGGGATTTGATAAGAAAAATTGAAAAACCAGTTGTGCTAATAGGTGATTTAAACGTTACGATGTGGTCACCGTACTATAAACGTCTAATTGAAAGTTCGGGATTGCGTGACGCTCGTGCTGGGTTTGGGATTCTACCAACCCTATCACAATTTTCACCAGCAAACCCTTGGTTAGCTATTCCTGTAGACCACTGTTTAGTTAGTCGAGATGTTAAAGTTATTAAAATGAGAACTGGTCCTGATCTTGGTTCGCATCATCTCCCGGTCATTACTGATATAGCACTACGCGCAAGTCAGAAGTCAGAAGTCAGAAGTCAGAAGTCAGAAGTCAGATTTTGAATCAAACAGGTAACCATTTGTTGAATCTGAGTCAAGTGAAAGCGTCGAAGGCTGTTCCACAAAGCTGACAGCTGACCGCTGACCCTGATTGACTGACAAAACCCTTGAAATGCTGATTCTCCCGTAGGTTGGGTTAGCGATAGCGTAACCCAACAAAAGCCTGACTGGTGTTGGGTTTCGTTGCCTCAACCCAACCTACGCCATGATCTTTTGTCAGTCAACCAGCCGCTGACCGCTGACCGCTGAATTTACTAATTAGTTATTTATATCAAGATTCTGAGTAGACCCCAACTCTAAGCGCTTTTCCCACTCGGCATCAATTTGGTCTTTCCGTTCTATATCCTGATCCAATAAATCCTTCTCACTGCTATAAACCAAATCGTCTTCCCGAATCACATTTTGATCGGCAAACTGTTGCGCATAGGCAATCTTGTTCTGTAAAGCTTCATCCGCCTGATTAAGTGCGATCGCATTTTCCTGCCGTATTTGATTCTGAGCTTCAATCTGGTTCTTTTTCCGCTGAACCCAGAAATATCGAAGCAACGGTATGGTCAAGAATCCTACGCCATAAAGCAATAGCAGAGGGTAAATTAGCTCCACAAATACTACAAATCCTCCTAGCTGTGCAGCAATCTCACCCCCCTGCAACAGGGAACCCAGGACTAATGCTAAAACGAAGTTTACACTCCCTAACCCAATCGCCAGCATAATCTGGTTACTGCTGGCCTGAGAAAACTGCCACAACTTGGCACGAAGATAAGCTGGCACGGGCTGTTGATACTTTTGGCCAGCAGTTGTCTGCAATTTGGGGAAGTGATAGACTATATCCCCTGAGGGACTAACTTCCGGGCGTCCGTCGAATCGGATTAGCACGGGTAACATATAGTCTTCCGACTCCCGCTGATAGCTTTCCCCAAGGTCATCAAGATAGGGAGCAATCTGTTGAGCTGCCACAGCCCCTCCGGAATTACGAATTACAGCACCAATGGTTTTCCAGCGACGTTCTTCTAAATCACTATTGGGATTGCCATCACCAAACAGAAACGAGAAGACAGCCTCTAAAAAATTCATCTCACTGTCTCCTCGGTCAGAACGGGAATTTCGCCGTCTCGAGGGATAATTACTGTGGGAGTAAGATGGGTTAAACCACCAAAACAGATCCGGTCCAATCCAGAAACGGGGCAAAAACACGATGCCACCGCCACCACCAGAACGACTACTTCCTCCTGAGCCTCCTCCGTCAGAATCATTGTCACTGCCAGCTTTGAGGCTCAGAACAATAAATGCGATCGCAACAATCATCAATACAATGGAAAGCACTAGGAAAATCCCGAAGGAAATCCGAATCAGGTAAAATAGAACACCCCAAATATGCACCCACCATGCTTGCAACCGTAGCTTTAAGAACTTGTTGCGGAGAATAGCGCGAAAGTTTTTGGGAAACAGATAAGCAATATCCCCTGACTCTGCCACTTGTAAATGTCCACCTACTTCCGAAGCCAGGACAAGTAAACCTTGCTCGGCTTGATGGATGTTTAAACCCACTTGGGCAGCAACATCCCCAACAGTGACGCGGTAGTCTAGCTGCTCAACAGCTTTCATGATGGTGGGATTGGGAGCCATAATTATGTTTTCTAATACTTAGTTGTTGCGCTCAAAGATATTGACATCTCCCCGCATTAAAATACGGGGATTCTACAAGGTTGTTACGAGGCGGGTTGAAACCGCACCTCGTCACTTCTTGTCCGGTATAATTTACTCAAGCAAGTGAACAAATCATACCGGTTTGGGAGTGTCAAAGCTCCCCTACCTACCCTGGTCAGGTCAAGGCCCAACTGTGCAGCTACTTTTCTGGCGATATTTGCAGCACCGTTACAATCGGCATTTATCAGCCATCCTTCGGAAGACTTGTATAAACCGCGTTTCACCCGACATCCTGACGGCTTCCATCCGTTGGGTTTTTCACCATATTTTGGCAATGGATCCTCGTCAAGGTAAGACGCTTTACTGGTGTACGCTTCCTCGGTAATTGTTAATTTAATGCCATACTCTAAACAGAGTTGCTTTAATCTCTCAATCAGTCTTTTGGTGGGGATTACGACAAAATTATGATTACCCCGCTTTCCCATAGTCGAACGATTTTTCTGTCCCTCATTCCAACCAATTATCAGGTTTCCAATGTGATCATTTAAACACCGGTTAATAATGAACCTAGCCGCCTTGTTGATTCCATCCCTCATCTGGTTGTTTCGCTTTCGCTGAACCCGATCCAGGTTGGCATCCCAGTAAAAATCGGGCTTACCTTCTTTGTACTTAGCAACTAACCGGCAGTGGCCCTGGTTCATTGACTTGAGCTTGCGACCGTCAATTATCAGGCTTTTCCCGTGGGTCGAAACACCAGTCAACCAGTTATCTCCACCGTGATCGAAACTCCAGGCTTGGGAGTAATCCAGGTTGGGATTGTGGGAGACTGGCTCAAACCCATCATCAATCACCCAGTCAATCCATAGCTCTCCCAGGTAAGGGCGAATTGTCACCTCTTTGACCCAATCTGGATCTATGAAACCTGGTGGTTCTAGCGCAATCTCAGTAATTAAGTGAGGTTTGGTTTCTCTACTGATCGACGGAGCAAAATAACCGTTTTTATAGCTTAATGCTTGACGAGGAAATGTAACAGCAGCTAACCCTCCCTTCTTGCGATATTTAAGCAGTTTTGGTCTATCGACTTTTCCTTTGTAATATAGACCCACCAATTGATTGTAACTAGCAATGGACTCACCGACTGTCAAGAGCGTCTGTTGAGCAGATTGAGCAGCCATTGCTTTGTAATGTGGATTTAACTTTAAGGCTTGATATAGTTCCGGGTACTTTGTACTGCATTTGTAGGTTTTCCACCCAGATCTAAGCTCGTCACCTTTCCAGTAGGTAGTGAATGATTCTTTTTGTTGTTCAAGCCAATTGAAGTGTTTCTGTTTGGTGTAGTAAATAGCACAATTTATTAAGCTATTGGCCTGTTCACACTGAAAAACCCAAAAAGCTTTTTGTTCGTCTGTAAATGTCGCTTTGATCGGGATTGTTTTGTACAATTAGCATCACCTCCTTGCCTCTATTATGACACGACGGATTAAAACCCGTTCTCCGTAGCAGACGCGGGGCGCGTTCGTGTCGCGTTTCATACCCTCCTTAAAAGGTAGGGGTTATCACGCTCCCCTTCTAAGCACCTACACATAATGAATTACCTAATCCCAATCTCTGTAACCCTTACATTGTAAGGCTTTGAGTTTTTAAAAATGTGTAATTAATTTTGTGCACCTGCTTATTTTGATAGTTTTTTTTAATTTAGCAATTCTGATCAGGTTTTTTTATACCCCCATCGTTATTGATTGTTGAAAAGCGGTCAGGTTTGTCCTGCTCTTGCCCCAACCCGCGATATCTTGCTCTGTTTCCAGCACCTTCGAGGTAATTTGCCAAGAGTCCCTTATAATAGGAGGCTGACAGCAGTTCACAAAACTTAAACCAGAAGCAGAGGTAGCAATGGCACTGATCACCACCGGCAAGTCATTCATCCGGGCACTAGAAAAGTCTGGTGCATTGGCAGTTTATGCACCATTAGAAGGTGGGTTTGAAGGTCGTTATCAGCGGCGTTTGCGAGCTGCTGGCTATACCACCGTTTCCATTACTGCCAAAGGACTCGGAGATCCAGCCGCTTATCTAACTGGAATTCACGGTGTTCGCCCTCCTCATCTGGGCAAGAAAAATATGGGTAAATCATCTGCAGTCGGTGATGTTTACTACCTGCCGCCGTTGGTAAACTACCAACTCTCAGCCCTATCGCCCAAGTCTAAAGGGTTGGTGCTGTGGATTATTGAAGGAAATATACTATCTAGTCAAGAAGTTGATTATCTAACGACATTGCCCCAGCAAGAACCACGAGTCAAAGTAATCCTAGAGATGGGAGGGGAGCGTTATTTCCGTTGGCAACCCCTCAAGGAGACTTTGCCGGGACTCGTTTCTGTAGCCAATTTCTAGCCTCAGTATCAATGACGTCAGCTATCAGCGGTCAGCGGTCAGTGGTCAGCGGTCAGCGGTCAGCGGTCAGCGGTCAGTGGTCAGCTTATTTGATTCAAAAGCACCGATTGAGCTACGGGTACCCTGCGAGAAAAATACCGTGGCACAGGCTTCTAGCCTGTGATCTTCTAGCCCATAAGCTGAATGCTGATAGCTGAATGCTGATAGCTGAATACTGATAGCTGAATACTGATAGCTGAATACTGATAGCTGAATACTGATAGCTGAATACTGATAGCTGAATACTGATAGCTGAAATTTCTCGATACCCAACCCCGTGACTAGTCAAAAATGATAAGTTTGATACCCTAGAGGTGTAGGATGACAGTGGGTAAGACTAGCAATGCTCGAACAACGTGACTACACCTTAATCATCGATAAAAGTGGCAGCATGTCGATTAGGGACCAACTGGGTGGAAAAAGCCGTTGGCAAATCATGCAGGAGTCTACCCTTGCCTTAGCGAATAAATGTGAAGAATTAGATCCAGATGGCATCACGGTTTATGTATTTGCTGGTCGCTTTAAACGCTACGACAATGTAACCGCAGATAAAGTCCTACAGATATTCCAGGAAAATGAACCATCGGGACGCACGGATTTAGCTGGTGTTTTACTTGATGCCACCAACGACTATTTTAAACGTAAGGCTAGTGGCCAAACCAAAGAAAATGGAGAAACCATCTTAGTCGTCACTGATGGGGAGCCTGATGAACGCAAAGCTGTGATGAAGGTGATCATAGAAGCATCACGGCGTATTGATGTCGATGAAGAACTAGCAATTTCCTTCATCCAAATCGGGGATGATCTCCAGGCAACTAAATTCTTAAAAATATTAGATGATGAGCTGCAAAATGCTGGGGCTAAGTTTGATATCGTAGATACCGTAACTATTGATCAGATGGAGGATATGACTCTCACTGAAGTTTTGATCAATGCTATTATTGACTAAAGATTCGCTAAAGGGTGCATGTCAATTTTGTTAATCCCTGATTCAGATCCCCCATTATCCCCCTTAATAAGGGGGACTTTTCCATCTAATTCCCCCCTTTTTTAAGGGGGGTTAGGGGGGATATATGTACCTAATTACAAAGTTGACATGCTCCCTTCACTAAAGGATAGGAGAGGTTAGGGAAATTTTTTCCCGTCAGGGTTCGAGGCGCTTTAAGTTAACTGTTTTAAAATCATCCCTCAACAGTTAACAACCTAATAGGAGACCTAAGTCATGGAATCAATGGATGACTTGTTAGCCCAACTCAAAGCTGAGTATGAACAAAAAGATGCTGGTGTTCAACCGCAAGAAAAACCTCTGTTTCAGGAACAACCACTTAATTCGCCACTAACTGATCCACCAACTAGTGAATCACCAGCGAAAATACCTGATTGGGTATCTACTGCTCAGGATCGGGAGCTGGCTGAGATGAGAACAGAGTTTGATAAAAAAGACCAAGAAGACGCTCTCAAACAACAGCAGGAACTCGAAGCTGAACAAAAACGAGTTCAGCAGCAAAAGCAAAGAGAACGAGAAGCCCTTACTCAGCAAGCGACTGAGTGGCTAAAAAAGTTAAGTCCAAACTCAGCAGAAGGCTTGTGGTTTGAAGAATTTTCTGATTCCTATCCCTCCAAACTGGAGGCAGCAATTGATTATTTGCAAGCCTTGAAAGAAACTCAGTCTTGACTAGCAGACTAGTCAAGTCTCATCTGATAGTGATCAGGGAACACAGCTCCTAAGTAAACTGTCAATAGTTTACGATTAATCTCTAAGATTATTATCTTAATTTATAATAGAAATATAGAGACAATAGTCAATCAAATAAATCAACCATTACCTACCATGATGAGCAAGTCTAGGGTGCTGCAGTTGAAGGATGCTTGTAATAATAGTTAGATATTTTTGGCATAAATGAACTCCTGCCAAGGATTTTAGGGCAAAAACACCCAGATGATCTGTGGGAGCGGCACTTAGTACATGATTAACGTTACTTTACGCTATTTTTGGGTAGGCAAGGGAATGTATTCCCTTACCACCAGGGACATCGACCAACCAAAAGAAGTCAGCGTAGTTTTGTAACAATAGGGGTTCAGACTTAGAAATCCTGACTTTTAAGCAGTATTCTCCCTTGCTCATTTAACCGTTTGTTGATATAATGTACGTGATGAAATTTTAACATCAATGGCTCCCAATCACTCTTACACGACCAAACTGAAGCTAAACAACCGTCAAAAAACATTGATGGCTCAACACGCAGGATTTAGTCGGTGGGTGTACAACTGGGGTTTAGCGATGTGGCGAGATGCTTACAATCAAGGTTTAAAGCCAAACATCAAAACTCTCAAACGATTATTTACCAATCATGTCAAACCTGAATATCCCTGGATGAGGGAATTATCATCAAAGGTTTACCAATATGCGTTCATCAATTTAGGAGAGGCATTCAAACGGTTTTTCAAAGGAATGGGTGAGTACCCTAGATTCAAATGCAAGGGTAGAAATGACCGCTTTACTATCGACAATTCAGGGAGATCGATTCGATTAGGTGGATTAATTCATAACTTACCCTTCCTGAAGCGGGTTAGAACGTTTGAAGCCCTACCAGATTGTCTAACTAAAAAAGTCACAATCTACAAAAAAGCCGGTGAGTGGTATATTAGCTTCGACCTTGAAAAGACCTTTGAACCCACAGTTAAAGAACGAGAAAGAGCTGGGGTGGATTTTGGGATAAAAACCCTAGCTGTATTAAGTTCTGGGGTTGAGTTTAAAGGCTTAAAGCCATACCGAAACGCTCAAAAGAAACTGGCAAGCAAAGCGAGAAAATTAGCGAAAAAAGTTAAAGGTTCTCAGAATTGGGAAAAAGCCAAGGTTCAAGTTCAAAAACTCCACCGTCGTATAGCTAATCTCCGCAAAGATTATCTTCACAAGATGACAACTTATATCGCTAAGAACCACGGGGAAGTTGTGATTGAAGATTTGAAGGTTTCAGGGATGATGGCGAATCACAAATTAGCGAAAGCAATCGGTGATTTAGGACTGTATGAAGCCAGGCGGCAACTTCAGTATAAGTGTGAACGCTACGGTGCCAAGTTAGTAGTAGCTGACAGGTTCTTTCCATCTAGTCAATTATGTTCATCATGCGGAAATAAACAGCCAATGCCTTTATCTGAAAGG
>NZ_JAAHIG010000131.1:0-21063 GCF_010692305.1 Moorena sp. SIO4G3
TCCATCTCCCCATCTCCCCATCTCCCCATCCCCCCATCTCCCCATCTCCCCCTCTCCCCATCTCCCCATCTCCCCATCTCCCCATCTCCCCATCTCCCCATCTCCCCACACTGTTCCCAGATCCGCTGTTCCCTGTTCCCTATTCAACCATGACCAATCAACAATCAATAGTCTACAAAGTTGGAGGTAGTTTACCTCAAGATGAACCTACTTATGTGACGCGACAAGCTGATCACGAGCTTTATCAAGCATTGATGGCTGGGGAGTTTTGTTATGTGCTGAATTCCCGACAGATGGGTAAGTCCAGTTTGCGGGTACGAACGATAAAACGCTTAAAAGAAGAGGGATTTGCTTGCGCTTCTATCGATCTTACAGTGATTGGGAAAGAACAAATCCCCGTGTCGATGTGGTATAAAAGTTTGATGACTTTACTGTTCGATGATTTAGAGCTATCAGGAAAATTTGATGATCAACGTTGGTTAGACGAGCGTGATCAACTCTCCCCCGTCTTGTGCTTAAGTAAGTTTATTGAGCAGATAGTGTTAACCAGTATTCCGGGAAAGATTGTGATTTTTATTGATGAAATTGACAGTCTTATTAAAGTTAAGTTTAAAGATGATTTCTTTGCGTTAATTAGGGCTTGTTACAATAAAAGAGCCGAAAATCCAGCCTACAGTCGTCTGACTTTTTGTTTGCTGGGGGTGGCAACTCCCGCAGATTTGATTCAGGATAAACAGCGCACCCCGTTTAATATTGGTCGGGATATTCAGTTGACTGGGTTTACCTTTGAGGAGGCGAAACCGCCTTTGGTTCCCGGTTTGGTAGGCCAGGTGGATAATCCTGAACAGGTGTTAGGTGAGATAGTACACTGGACGGGGGGACAACCGTTTCTGACCCAGCGGGTGTGTCGTTTGGTGGTCGAGACCTGGGAATTGGGAAATAGTCTTTCCGTGGCACAGGTGGTGCGTAGGCAGATCATAGAAAATTGGGAAACCCAGGATCAACCAGAGCATTTGAAGACCATACGCGATGCTCTTTCAGAGCCGCTACGCGAACGCATCCTCAGAAATGAGCAACGGACTGGTAGCTTACTCAGTTTGTATCAGCAAGTTTTGGATCAGGGTTGTATAGCTGCTGATGGTAGTGATCAACAGACGGAATTAAGGCTATCGGGGCTGGTGGTTCAGCGCCATGGCTGTTTGGAGGTTAACAACCGGATTTATGGTGAGGTTTTCGGACCTGATTGGGTCAAGAAAGAATTGGCCAGACTGCGCCCCTACTGTGAGGCGTTTACCGCTTGGGTTGATTCTGGGGGTACAGATGACTCTCGATTGTTGCGGGGGAAAGCATTACAGGAGGCTCGGGATTGGGCTAGGGGTAAAAGCTTGAGCGATTTGGATCGTGAGTTTTTAGATGCTAGCCAGGATTTACAAAACCGAGAATTGCGAAAGGCTTTGGCGGCTCAGAAAGAGGCTAGTGAAATATTAGCCAAGGCCAAACAGGAAGCAGAAGCGTTGCTAACTGATGCAAGACAGCAACTTGCAGAAGCCAAATTAGGCACGCGACTAGAACGGCAAGGGCTTAGTATTTTACGACAGTTACAGGATAATGTTTACTACGGCACCAGTATAGAAGAGGAAAAGCTTTTGTATGAGGCAGTAGAGACTGGGCACTCACTATTTAATATCGTTAAAGATGGTCGCCCCCTGGATCACTATCCTGCTACTAGTCCTCTATATGCCCTCCAGCAGAGTATTAGTAAATTCCGAGAACGGGGTAAACTCAAAGTGCATCAGGACTTGGTATATAGTGTAGCCTTCAGCCCTTATCGAAAGAGGCTGGCCACTGCTTCACAAGACAAAACTGCCATAATTTGCGACTTACAGGGAAATGAATTAGCCTTGCTCACAGGGCATCAGGACTCGGTAACAAGTGTAGAATTCAGCCCTTGTGGACTTAAGCTTGCCACTGCTTCAAAAGACGGCACTGCCAGAATTTGGGACTTACAGGGAAATCAATTAGCCTTGCTCACAGGGCATCAGGACTCGGTAACAAGTGTAGCATTCAGCCCTTGTGGACTTAAGCTTGCCACTGCTTCAAAAGACGGCACTGCCAGAATTTGGGACTTACAGGGAAATCAATTAGCCTTGCTCACAGGGCATCAGGACTCGGTATTAAGTGTAGAATTCAGCCCTTGTGGACTTAAGCTTGCCACTGCTTCATTTGACAAAACTGCCAGAGTTTGGGACTTACAGGGCAATCAATTAGCCGTGCTCACAGGGCATCAGGAATGGGTCACAAGTGTAGCATTCAGCCCTTCTCGACAGAAGCTTGCCACTGCTTCATTTGACAAAACTGTCAGAATTTGGGACTTACAGGGCAATCAATTAGCCGTGCTAGGGCATCAGGACTGGGTCATTAGTGTAGCATTCAGCCCTTGTGGACTTAAGCTTGCCACTGCTTCAAAAGACGGCACTGCCAGAATTTGGGACTTACAGGGAAATCAATTAGCCTTGCTCACAGGGAATCACGGCTGGGTCATAAGTGTAGCCTTCAGCCCTGGCAGACAGAGGCTGGCTACTGCTTCATCCGACGGCACTGCCAGAATTTGGGACTTACAGGGAAATGAATTAGCCCTGTTCACAGGGCATCAGAACTCGGTAACAAGTGTAGAATTCAGCCCTTGCGGACAGAAGCTTGCCACTGCTTCACGGGACCGCACTGCCAGAATTTGGAAAGTTGAAAGTTTAGGTGAGCTCCTGCGTCGGGGCTGTGAATTGCTGGAAGATTACTTTGTTAGGTATCCTGAGGCTAAAGAGAAGTTATGGGTATGCCAGGAATAGGCAAGAGCCAAGAGCCAAGAGGCAATAATTAGATCTTGCACTAGTCCCAAACTACTTAATATTTTGAGAAATCCTATATATCCTCATCTTCCTCTTCTGCCTCTCTAATCGCTTCGTCTAGCCGGTCATTAGCATCCTTAGCAAGCTTAACAAAAGCAATATTCGATGCTAATCCCAAGCCCGTAGTAACAGCTCCCTTCGATAACTTGTTGGACATTAATAACCCTGCGCCGATTAGACCCACAATCCCGCTTATTACTGTAGCGTACACAAGCAAGTTAAAGGAAAGCTTGGCTTGACGAATGCGCTCGTTCAAGTAGATGCTTTCTGGATCAGATTCTTTGTTTGGGTGAGACATAATTGATTGAGTCTTGAGCAATGTGCTTATACCCAACTATAGGCTCAATAAATTACTAATCTTTAATTTGTGAGGTCAAAGTTCACCTTATTCACGGTTGTTACTATTGGTGAATCTCGAATAAAATATCGTGATTATTGTTTCACTGGCTCATCAAAATTTTTGAAAATATTGATCGAGGGGTAAATCTCAGGGTTCGCTTTCAATTTCAATTATAATCGCAATTGCCTTGATCACTTCTTGTAAGTCTGAGGTTGATAAAGATCCTAATTTACGAATAAATCTTCGGAGATCGACGCTTCTTAGCTGTAAGGTGTCAGCCGATGATAGTTTGGTTAATCCATTGTCTGAAGTGGGTGTTAGGTAAATATGCCAAAGACTACCAGTAAAAGAGGATTGCCAGTTGGTAATTGGCACAACTAATTTAAGAGGAAGTCTTCCAATATAATCTGAACTGACGACAACTGCCGGTCGAGTTTTTTTGATCTCTGCGCCAATGGTTGGATCTAAGTTAATCAGCCAGATTTCACCCCGTTTAGGATTGATAGTCATCGATTTACTCGTTATCAAAATTTATCCAATCTTTCCATTCTTGATTTTCTTGATAATACTCTTTCATAGCTTCTGCTTGTTGGGCTAAAATGCGACGACGTTCTTCTAAGGGAAGTTGTTGAAAAGCTTGCCGTTCGATTGAATGATTTTGTGCGGTTTCAGGTACGATTAAAATAACTTCTATGGTTTGTCCTACCGGTAAATTTGGAAGGGAAATCTCAAGACGGTTGCCTTGTTGAACAGTGGTGGTTAGATAGTGGGTTTGTTTCATTACAGCAGTTTTCAATTGGCTTAGGTATAAAGAGTAGTTGATGTAGGGTGGGCAGTAAGTAGAATCCCGATGGTAAGCTTTGGATAAGGTATGATTACTGCCCACCATAGGATTCATTTTATCTATTTTACAATGAATTTATTGTTGGTGGGCAGAGTAGTTGATGTAGGGTGGGCAGTAAGTAGAATCCCGATGGTAAGCTTTGGGATTGGTATGATTACTGCCCACCTTACGATTCATTTTACAATTAGTTTTCTGTTGGTGGGCAGTGCCGATTTAAGTGACTACAAGCTTGGAAATTACTAGGAAGCACTGCCCACCCTACGATTTCTTTTAACTTACGATTAATTTTCTTCTATTTTACAAGGGATTTTCTGTTGGTGGGCAGAGTAGTTGATGTAGGGTGGGCAGTAAGTAGAATCCCGATGGTAAGCTTTGGAATTGGTATGATTACTGCCCACCCTAGGATTAATTTTACTCTATTTTACAAGGGATTTTCTGTTGGTGGGCAGTGCCGATTTAAGTGACTACAAGCTTGGAAATTACTAGGAAGCACTGCCCACCCTACGATTTATTTTAACTTACGATTAATTTTCTTCTATTTTACAAGGAATTTTATGTTTGTGGGCAGTAAGTTGATGTAGGGTGGGCAGTAAGTATAATCCCGATGGTAAGGTTTAGGATTGGTATGATTACTGCCCACCTTACGATTCATTTTACAATTAATTTTCTGTTGGTGGGCAGTGCCGATCTAACTGACTACAATCTTGAAAAATCCTAGGAAGCACTGCCCACCCTACGATTTCTTTTAACTTACGATTAATTTTCTTCTATTTTACAAGGGATTTTCTGTTGGTGGGCAGAGTAGTTGATGTAGGGTGGGCAGTAAGTAGAATCCCGATGGTAAGCTTTGGGATTGGTATGATTACTGCCCACCATAGGATTAATTTTACTCTATTTTACAATTAGTTTTATGTTGGTGGGCAGTGCCGATTTAAGTGACTACAAGCTTGGAAATTACTAGGAAGCACTGCCCACCCTACGATTTATTTTAACTTACGATTAATTTTCTTCTATTTTACAAGGGATTTTCTGTTGGTGGGCAGAGTAGTTGATGTAGGGTGGGCAGTAAGTAGAATCCCGATGGTAAGCTTTGGATAAGGTATGATTACTGCCCACCATAGGATTAATTTTACTCTATTTTACAAGGGATTTTCTGTTGGTGGGCAGTGCCGATTTAACTGACTACAAGCTTTAAACTTTCTAGGAAGCACTGCCCACCCTACGATTTATTTTACTCCCAAAAATTCTCCATATTTTGTAATAAAAAAAATTTCTAAATTCCTTGACAAAGGATTAATTTATAAATATATTAATACTATAAGCTATTTACAGGAATCACGATTCATGACCAAGAACATTCCACCTAACTCCGATGACAACAACACCCCAGAAAACCCTGGTCGCAAACCTAAGCAAGTCAAGCTGATCTTGATCGGTTCTCCTGAAAAAGTTTGGAAGACAATTCTTGCCCTTTATGGCCTTAAATACGCCTATCCCAACGAGTGGAGCACTCCCGAGCCTACGGGGAAGCCTGATGAGGTGATGACTTTTTTGATTCGCTATTTCTACGTAGACTAGGATAGTAATTTGCCAGGGTTTGACCCCCTGGCGACCATAAGTGAAATTTGTTTTGTGGAGGTTAGTTTACTGAGTTAGGATGTTGTTTTTTTGGATCAGTTGCTGACTTAAGCAATACTTGTAATGGCTTATATAATATAAATCGGTCAAGAATTGGTTAACCAAAACTTGACCAATTTTTTTTGTATGTAAGGGAGCAGGGAGCAGTAGGGAAGTGTGTGGAGTGTGTAAAAAAATTCACGTTAGTTCATCGTATTTCACATTAGTGAAACTCCAATAAAATTTCGGTGATTATTTTTTCGTTGCTCAAAAAAACTTCGTGAAATTATTGTATCAATCTTACTCAACTACTAAATAATAGTCTATACTAACCATAGGAATACCTACGGCACAAGCAGCGATCGCTTATGATGAGTAAAGAAGCCTTCGAAGACAAATATAGGAACATGCCTCCGAAAAGGCGACAAGTGTTGGAGGCGTTTCTGAGTGGCAAGACAGATAGAGAAATCAAAGACAAAGTGCTAGGTGTCGATAATAAAAATACTGTAAGAAGGCATATTTCTAATATATATCAAGACTTGGGTATTGAAGCTAACGGTTGTAAGCGTCGTGATGAATTAGTTGAAATCGTTAATACCTATAAGCCGGAGTTGGTGGCTGATAAAGTTTTAAAAAAGTACGAGTTACCATCGTCTCCAACTAGAGATAATCAAGAGATATATATTGAGCGCCCACCCATTGAAGCTCGTTGTTATCAAGAAATTGTCAAACTGGGAGCGTTAATTCGGATTAAAGCACCGAAACGGATGGGCAAAACCTTACTGATCCAAAAGATTATCGCCCATGGTGAAAAACAGGGTTATGAAAAGATTTATTTAAATATGGATGGGCTAGATTTAACTAATTTAGATATATTTTTAAAGTCGTTTTGTGGGAAAGTTGAGAAAAAACTGGAATTGCGCAATCAGTTGCAGACCTATTGGAATAATAGTTTATTTACCAGTGTAGACAACTGCACGGCCTACTTTGAAGAGTATTTGTTAGACTCTTTAGAAAGTCCGTTACTATTATGCTTGGATGACCTTGATCGAGTGTTTCACCATCAAGAGATTGCTGAAGGGTTTCTGCCCTTGCTCCGTAGTTGGCATGAGAGTGGCAAGTTTGACGATAGTTGGAAAAAACTGCGGTTGGTGGTGGCTCATGCCACGGAATTTTACATTAATTTAGATATCAATAAGTCGCCGTTTAATGTGGGATTACCGATAGAGTTACTAGAGTTTGATTCTGATCAGGTTAAGAGATTTGCCCAGGGTTATGGATTGAATTTGTCTGTTGATTCAGTAACGAAACTGATGGCAATGGTGGGGGGACATCCTGATTTATTATCCCAAGCGTTTGATTATCTCAAGAATCACCAAGTAGCCGAGAAAACCCTGGATACACTTTTGGCTAATGCCCCCACAGAAGCCGGAATTTATCGCACTCATCTATACTCACTCTTAACTAATATTCAAGAGCATCCCCAATTGCTGGACGCTGTTAAACAATTAGTTAGTACACCCAAACCGGTGCGCCTGGATGCTACTATCACTCGCAAGTTGGAAAGTATTGGACTGGTTGAGCACCATGGGAATGATTGTAGTTTGAGATGTAATTTGTATCGTCAGTATTTTAGCGATCGCATTTTAGGGAATAGGGAGTAGGGAGTAGGGAGCAGGGAGTAGGGAGTAGGGAGTAGGGAGTAGGGAGTAGGGAGTAGGGGTAATATCATTATTATCAACATAGCAATAAGTACGATAACAATGAGCAAAACTATCTTTAACTATACCTAATTATTGAAAACTACTTGTTCTCTATCCTATCTCGCCAGACTTCCCAGACTTCCCAGACTTCCCACACTTGGTACACTCTTATCACTGCTCCCTACTCCCTACTCCCTGCTCCCTAAAACCCAGAAATTTGTACCTCACCGAATTGCAAACCGCTGTAATGACCAATCAACAATCAACAGTCTACAAAGTAGGAGGTAGCTTACCTCAAGATGAACCCACTTATGTGACTCGACAAGCGGATCACGAGCTTTATCAGGCATTGATGGCTGGGGAATTTTGTTATGTGCTGAATTCCCGACAAATGGGTAAGTCCAGTTTGCGGGTACGAACCATGGAAAAGCTAACAAAGGCGGGAGTAGCTTGTGCCTCTATTGATGTTACCAGGATTGGCAATGAAGTCACCTACCAGCAGTGGTATGGCAGTTTGATTAGAAGTCTGGTCAAGAGTTTTGAATTAAAGGGAAAAATCAAGGTAATCCCTTGGTTAAAAGAGCGTGAAATATTCTCACCAGTGCAGTGGTTAGATGAGTTTATTGAGTCGGTTATCCTAAACGAAATAAGTCAAAATATTGTTATTTTTCTGGATGAAATTGATAGTATTATTAAAGTTAAATTTAAAGATGATTTCTTTGCCTTCATTAGAGCTTGTTACAATCAAAGAGCCGAAAATCCAGCTTACAATCGTCTAAGGTTTTGTTTGCTGGGGGTGGCAACTGCAGCAGATTTAATTCAGGATAAACAGCGCACCCCGTTTAATGTTGGTCAGGATATTCGGTTGACTGGGTTTACCTTTCAGGAGGCCAAAGCGCCTTTGGTTCCGGGCTTGGAAGGTAAAGTTAATAATCCTGAACAGGTGTTAGGTGAAATAGTAAACTGGACGGGGGGACAACCGTTTCTGACTCAGCGGTTGTGTCGTTTGGTAGTCCAGACTTGGGAATCGGGCAATAGTCTTTCCCTAGACCAGATCCTGCGTAGGCAGATCATTGACAATTGGGAAGCCCAGGATGAACAGGAGCATTTGAAGACTATACGCGATCGCATTCTCAGAAATGAGCAACGGGCTGGTATGCTGTTGGGTTTGTATCAGCACGTGTTGGATTACGGTAGTCTAGCTGCTGATGGGAGTGAAGAACAGACAGAATTAAGGCTATCGGGGCTGGTGGTTGAGCGGGATGGCTGTTTGGAGGTTAACAACCGGATTTATGGGGAAGTTTTCAATTCCGATTGGGTTAATACAGAATTAGCTAGACTGCGCCCCTACTCTGAGACGTTTAGCGCTTGGGTTGATTCTGGGTGTAAGGATGAGTCTCGATTGTTGCGGGGGAAAGCATTAGACCAGGCGGAACAATGGTCGAGGGGAAAAGCCTTAAGCGATTTGGATTCCCAGTTCTTGAGAGCTAGTCAGGTTTTAGATAAGCGAGAAGTGCAAAAGGCTTTGGCGGCTGAGAAAGAGGCTAGTGAGATATTAGCCAAGGCTAAAGAGCAAGCCCAGCGGACCATAGGCATAGGGAAAATTGTACTGGGTTTGTCCTTAATTGTTGCTATAGTGGCTGGTGTCAACGCTAGACAACAAATACAGCAAGCAAAACTAGTCACACGACTAGAACGGCAAGGGCTTAGTATTTCACGACAGTTACCGGATAATAATGTTTACTATGGCACCAGTACAAGAGAGGAAAGGCTTTTGTATCACGCCATGGAGACTGGGCAAGAGCTATTTAATATAGTAAAAGATGGTCGCTCCCTGGAGCAATATCCTACTACCACTCCTCTATATGCCCTCCAGCAAAGTATTAGTCAATTCCGAGAACGGGCTGTGCTCACCGGGCATCAGTCTTTGGTATATAGTGTAGCCTTCAGCCCGGATGGACAGAGGCTGGCCACGGCATCATACGACGGCACCGCCAGAATTTGGGACAACCAGGGCAATCAAATCGCTGTACTCACAGCGCATCAGGACTCGGTATCAAGTGTAGCCTTCAGCCCGGATGGACAGAGGCTGGCCACGGCATCACGGGACAATACCGCCAGAATTTGGGACTTACAGGGCAATCAAATCGCCGTGCTCACCGGGCATCAGGACTCGGTAGATAGTGTAGCCTTCAGCCCGGATGGACAGAGGCTGGCCACGGCATCAAGGGACAATACCGCCAGAATTTGGGACAACCAGGGCAATGAAATCGCCGTGCTCAGAGGGCATCAGCACAGGGTAAATAGTGTAGCCTTCAGCCCGGATGGACAGAGGCTGGCCACTGCTTCAAACGAGGGCACCGCCAGAATTTGGGACAACCAGGGCAATCAAATCGCCGTGCTCAGAGGGCATCTGTCCAGGGTAAATAGTGTAGCCTTCAGCCCGGATGGACAGAGGCTGGCCACGGCATCAACGGACAAAACCGCCAGAATTTGGGACAACCAGGGCAATGAAATCGCCGTGCTCACCGGGCATTACTCCGATGTATATAGTGTAGCCTTCAGCCCGGATGGACAGAGGCTGGCCACGGCATCAACGAACAACACCGCCAGAATTTGGGACAAAAAGGGCAATGAAATCGCCGTGCTCACCGGGCATCAGAACTGGGTATCAAGTGTAGCCTTCAGCCCGGATGGACAGAGGCTGGCCACGGCATCAAGGGACAATACCGCCAGAATTTGGGACAACCAGGGCAATCAAATCGCCGTGCTCACCGGGCATCAGGACTCGGTATCAAGTGTAGCCTTCAGCCCGGATGGAAAGACGCTGGCCACGGCTTCATACGACGGCACAGCCAGAATTTGGGACAACCAGGGCAATGAAATCGCCGTGCTCACCGGGCATCAGTCCTTTGTATATAGTGTAGCCTTCAGCCCGGATGGACAGAGGCTGGCCACGGCATCATGGGACAACACCGCCAGAATTTGGGACAACCAGGGCAATGAAATCGCCGTGCTCACCGGGCATCAGTCCTTTGTATATAGTGTAGCCTTCAGCCCGGATGGACAGAGGCTGGCCACGGCATCACATGACAACACTGCCAGAATTTGGGACAACCAGGGCAATGAAATCGCCGTGCTCAGAGGGCATCAGGACTCGGTAGATAGTGTAGCCTTCAGCCCGGATGGACAGAGGCTGGCCACGGCATCAAGGGACAATACCGCCAGAATTTGGGACAACCAGGGCAATCAAATCGCCGTGCTCACCGGCCATCAGCACAGGGTAACGGATGTAGCCTTCAGCCCGGATGGACAGAGGCTGGCCACGGCTTCATTTGACAACACCGCCAGAATTTGGGACAACCAGGGCAATCAAATCGCCGTGCTCACCGGGCATCAGGACTCGGTATCAAGTGTAGCCTTCAGCCCGGATGGACAGAGGCTGGCCACGGCTTCAGGGGACAACACCGCCAGAATTTGGGACAACCAGGGCAATCAAATCGCCGTGCTCACCGGTCATCAGTCCAGTGTATTAAGTGTAGCCTTCAGCCCGGATGGACAGAGGCTGGCCACGGCATCATCGGACAACACCGCCAGAATTTGGGACAACCAGGGCAATCAATTAGCCGTGCTCACCGGGCATCAGAACTGGGTATCAAGTGTAGCCTTCAGCCCGGATGGACAGAGGCTGGCCACGGCTTCATTTGACAACACCGCCAGAATTTGGGACAACCAGGGCAATCCATTAGCTGTGCTCAGAGGGCATCAGTTCGATGTATTAAGTGTAGCCTTCAGCCCGGATGGAAAGACCCTGGCCACTGCTTCAGAGGACGGCACTGCTAGAATTTGGAAGGTTGAAAGTTTAGGTGAGCTGCTAGCTAGGGGTTGTGACTTGCTGGAAGATTACTTTGTTAGGCATCCTGAAGCTAAAGATAGGTTATGGGTATGCCGGGAAAAGGGAATCGGGAGTCGGGAATCGGGAGTCGGGAGTCGGGAATAGGTTCAGAGGTTTGTTCACGAGGCTCTGAGGCTCAATAACGGTATTCAAATACTCACCGTTGAGGTTCAGAGGCTCACCGTTGAGGTTCAGAGGTTCAACGTTTATCTTCAAATACTCAAGGTTGAGGCTCTGAGGCTCAACCACGGTATTCAAATCATCAACGTTTATCTTCAAATACTCAAGGTTGAGGCTCTGAGGTTCAACCACGGTATTCAAATCATCGACGGAGAGGCTCTGAGGTTCGTTCACGAGGCTCAGAGGCTCAACCACGGTATTCAAATACTCACGGTCGAAGTCCAGATACTCGTCCACGAGTCTCTGAGACTGGTTCACGAGACTCAAATACTCGTCCACGATATTCAAATACTCGTCCACGAGTCTCTGAGACTGGTCCACGAGACTCAAATACTCGTTCACGATATTCAAATACTCGTCCACGAGTCTCTGAGGCTCAACCACGGTATTCAAATACTCAAGGGAGAGGTTTAGATACTCGTCCACAAGGTTCAGATACTCAAGGTTTATATTCAAATACTCAAGGGAGAGGTTCAGAGGCTCGGTTAAGGAAGTTCAATTCCTAGACATCACCCCTAACCCTCCTTAGCAAGGCAGGGCTGTTTCTTTTTTGTCTTACTCTGTTAGGACTGGCTGAGCTAAATCCTTGTTAAAACTAGATCCTAGTATTTTGCTAAAGCAACATTTAAGGTGTGCCAGTCTGGTGCATCGGTTAAAGCATGAAACCCAGCCTACGGCAGGCTACAAAAGCGTACGCTATAATCAAGATAGGCTTTTATTTTCGCACCCACACTTGAGAATTTTGAAAATGCCAGCCAAAGATATTTATCATGACACAGTAAAAAATGCACTAATAAAAGATGGATGGACAATTACCAATGACCCTTTAAGCCTTAAAATAGGTAAAAAAGACATCTATATTGACCTAGCTGCCGAAAAATTATTAGTAGCTGAAAAACAAGGACAAAAAATTGCTGTAGAAGTTAAAAGTTTTGTTGGTTCATCAGAAATAGAAGATCTTAAAAACGCCTTAGGTCAATATATATTATACGATAAAATCCTTAAACGTCAACTTTCAGAACGTCTTCTTTATTTAGCTATTAGATCAGCAATATTTAACCGCTTATTTACCAAAGAGATAGGACAAATTTTATTAGAAGATAACACGCTTAAAATTATTGTTTTTGACCCTGAAGAGGAGGTGATTGTAAAATGGATAAATTAGAAAACTATCGCCAAATTATTCGTCAATTTTTAACTCCTTATGTTAACATTGATTACTCTAATGTAAACATCCGTAACCATGCAGCATTTGACCGAGACACAGACCAATATTTAATTATTTCTGAAGGATGGAATAACCAAGAACATCTTCATAGTTGTTTGATTCATGTGGGAATTATTAATTATAAAATCTGGATTAAATGTGACAATACTGAAGACGGCATTGCTAATGATTTAGTGGCAGCAGGTATTCCAAAAAGTGATATTGTTTTAGCTTTTCATCCTCCAGATGTTCGCAAATTTACCGAATTTGCTGTTAGTTAAAATCCGGTTAGGATAGGGATCGAAAAATATTGGTCATTAGCCTAGGCTCTATAGTTGGGAGCGTAAACAATTAAATAGCTGACCGCTGAACGCGCACGCGTGCGCGTAGCGCATATGCTTACCTCCCAACACACCCTACGGCTGTCACGAAATTACAGACCGTTCCCACAAAAATTTTCTTTCAGACTCTTTAATCGGTACATCATTAATACTAGCTTCCCGTCTCTTCATTAAACCATTTTCCGCAAATTCCCAGTTTTCATTACCATAAGCTCGATACCAAAACCCAGAATCATCATGCCATTCATATTCAAAGCAAACTGATATCCGATTATCCATAAAACTCCAAAGTCGTTTTCTCAGGCGATAATCTAATTCTTTTGCCCATTTGCGCTTCAGAAACGCAATAATTTCCTCTCGACCACTAATAAACTCGGCACGATTGCGCCATTCGGAATCAATGGTATAAGCTAGAGCAACTTTCTCGGGATTGCGAGTATTCCAGGCATCTTCAGCAGCTTGCACCTTAGCGGTTGCACTTTCTAAGGTAAAAGGAGGTAGGGGTGGTTTAGTTTCCATAGATAGATAGCGGTTTTAAATTTGGTTAGGTACAAATTATAGGCTTTTAGGGAACAGGGAACAGGGAACAGGGAACAGGGAGTAGGGAGTAGGGAGTAGGGAGTAGGTAAGAGGCAAGAGGCAATAGGCAAGAGGCAATAGGCAAGAGGCAAGAGTGAAAAAATCTTGTGTACTTCATAGCTATGATATCCCCTATATACGGAAAAAATCCTGTATACTTTGCTGCTCAGAAGTTCCTGCTCCCTGCTCCCTACTCCCTGCTCCCTAAAGCCCAGAGGAATATACCTCATGAGTATAATAATTGCTATAAAAAACTCTAAACAAGACAGGCTTGGAAATCTTGACGAAATTGGTTTTCATCAAGATTGCGACCAATAAAGACTAACTCATTTGTTCTGGTTTCTTCTGGTTTCCAAGCACGGTCGGGACGACCCTCAAAAATCATATGTACTCCCTGGAAAACAAATCGATTGTCTTGTCCCATCACATTAAGGATACCTTTCATTCTGAAAATATTTTGCCCTTGGCTCTGTAATAATTCCCTTAGCCAGGTGTTTAATTTTTCCAAATCTACTGCTCGTGGTTCCACAATGGCAAAGGAAAAAACGGATTCATCATGTTCATGAGCATCTTCTCCTAATAAGTCCGGGTCAATGTCTAGAGCTTGTTTAAGGTCAAAAGCCCGCACCCCTAACACTGAATCCATCTCTACTTCTGAGTTTTGGGTACGATAAATTTTGACTAAACCATTCATGGCTTTGATTTTTTGCTCTAATTCCTCCAGTTGTTGAGGGTCTACTAAATCAATTTTATTGAGCAAAATCACATTAGCGAAAGCAATTTGTTCCTGGGCTTCATCACTATCCCAGTGCTCTAAAATATGCTTAGCATCAACTACCGTTACCACGGCATCAAGGTCTAACTGGGTTTGAATCTCTTCATCCACAAAAAACGTTTGAATTACGGGAGCAGGATCAGCCAGCCCAGTGGTTTCAATCACTAAATGGTCAAACTTATCCCGTCTCCGCATTAAGTTACCGATGATTCTAATTAAATCTCCCCGCACGGTACAGCAAATACAACCGTTGTTCATTTCAAAGATTTCTTCATCGGCATCGATAACTAACTTATTGTCAATACCAACTTCCCCAAACTCATTAACAATTACCGCTACCTTTTTTCCATGCTCGTAGGTCAATATATGGTTTAGTAACGTAGTTTTTCCGGCTCCTAAATAGCCAGTTAAAACAGTGACGGGAATAGCGTTATTTACAGTAGTTGCAACCATGACTAGTATAATGAATGAGTTGTCTAAAGTTTTTGGATGTCTAGTTCCTGAATTTCTTCTATAGATTGATGAATCTTGTATTGTTGCGGAGGTGTTGTCATGATGGCAATGACGGTTTCTAAGGGAGGACAATCTGGTTCATGGCATTGTAACTGAGTGACAGAAATAGGTATTTCCGGATCTATAGCCAAGTGCTGATAAACCCAGTTTTTGATTTCCCTAATTTTAGCTAAATTAGTTTTAGACTTAGAGGTTTTAAATAAGTTCATTATTATTATAGCGGTTTTAATTAGGTGAGGTACATTTTTTAGGGTTTTAGGGAACAGGGAACAGGGAACAGGGAACAGATAAGAGGCAAAAGGCAAGAGGCAAGAGCGATGCAGCGCGGTCTTGGGGGTTTCCCCCATGAGCGACTGCATCAAGACGGCAAGAGGGAAAAAAATATGTGTGCCTCATTAGGCTGGAAAGTGCTAGAACTAAATTTAGTTGATAATCTTAGTTTGATCGGGTGGTGCGTTACGGGACGGGCTGTCCTAACACTTGCTACCGATAAAATAAGCGATCGCCCGTCCCTAACGCACCCTACCAAATCCCCCACTGGAAATAGAATTTTGCCAAATTATTACTTCACCATTTTGCCCTCCGGCAGCTAAATAGTCTCCAGTAGGGTTCCAAGCTAAACAAGAAAATTTGATTTTTCCGCTAAGTATTTTGGTAAGCTTTTTAGCCCTTGACCATCGTTGAATACCACCATCATTACTAGCGGAAACTAGTAGGGATGAATTGGGGGCAAAGGTAATTGCTTGTATAGCTTGATCATGTTGTAACACAAGATTTTGCCAGTTTTTGATTTCGTTGTTAAACTGCCACACAATTACCGCATCTTGACAAGACGAAGCTAAAACTGGATCAGAAGTATTGGACCAAACAACTTTACTGACTTTGCCGGGAAATCCCTGGATTAACCAGTGGGAACGATTACCCCAGTCAAGTACAGAAATAGTGCGGTCTAGATTGCCTGAAGCAAGATAGTCACCATGGGATGACCAAGCACAGTCTAGACTAGATCCAGGGAGTTCAAGGGTTTCTGGTGGGTCTGACCAGTTTTCAATGTTCCAGACTTTAACACTACCATGGCCACTAGCAGCAAGGAATTTACCCTGGGGATGCCAAGCTATATTGAAAACTGATGAGTCTGCAAAGTTTAACTCTGCCATTAGTTGCCCTAGGTCAACATCCCAAACCTTAACCTGGCGATTGACCGCAAAGGCTAATAGATTTTTTTGGGGATGCCAAGCTAGGGAGTCAATCCAAGCGTTGCCCTGATCCAGGGTTGTATTTAGCGTAAACTTGGGGGAATTGACCCCCAATTGCCAGATACTAACCTTGCCTTTCTGTCCAGCAGTGGCTAGATAATTGCCATCTTGGGAAAAGCCCACACAGTCTAGGGTATAGTCATTGCTGGCTGTCAAAATTTCCAAATTACCCTGTTGCCATAACGCCAGTTCTCCTGCAGCAGTAACAATAGCTAGATAATTACCTTGGTTTGACCAAACTAAGGCTGTGATGTACTCAGACAATAGCCGTTTATCTAACTGTTTTAGTGTGTTCGTGGTTTTGGATTTAGTGGACACTGATTCCCTGGTATAGCACTACACATTAAGATTAGTAGCGTAGGGTGCGTTAGGGGCGGGCTCCCCTTGATTTTCCCTCTCTTGACATCGGTTGAGAGAGCCCGGCCCGTAACGCACCACCGGGTCAAACACCATGCATTGAAATGCACCTGGATAATTTACGTTTACCCCGACAGCATTAATCATCCTAAGCTACCACTTTTTGTAGGGTAGGAATTTACCACACATAATGATTTGTACGCGATCGCCTTTCGGGTCTTCTACTTTCTCTACTTCTATGGAAAAATCAATAGCACTCATAATCCCATCCCCAAACTTCTCATGGACCACCGCTTTGATCGGCATACCATACACTTGCATAATTTCGTAAAAGCGGTAAATTAGGGGATCGGTGGGAATTTGAGGGTCTAGGGAACCCTTGAGAGGTGGCACAGTTAATTCTTCAGCTACGGATTCTGGTAAACCCAAAGCGGTGACTAGTTTGGTGGCTTCCTCCATATCTGCGCTAGCTTGACGATAGATTACAGAAGCCACCCAAGTTTCATCCCTACCTACAACTTTTTCCAAATCTTCAAAGGTGAGTCCTTTTTCTTTTTTTGCGGCTAACAACTGTTTAGTAATTTCTGCAATTGCCATAATAATTGATGTCTCCTGATTTTCGATCTTTGGTATTTTACACTAACGGAGGATTTTTGGCGTTGCTTAATAATGGAATGATTTTAAGAGTGAGGTAGAATAGGCATCTTGCCGTGGAATGGGCATCAGGCGTGGAACTGGCATCTTGTGTAGAACTGGCATCTTGCCAGTTTCCTCCTTATTTTCGGGCGGGCAGGATGCCCACTCTACCGCTATTCATTCTTTGATTCAGCAACGGAGGATTTTTAGTTAGGGCTTGCTGATTAACTATCAAAGCATTGACAGATAAAGGTTTTCGCCTTTTTGGGTCTCTAAAAGTCCCAGCTTTTCGGTCGAAAAAGCTCAATAACTTAGCCTTTTGGGCAGACAAGAGCAGAAAAATCATCGGACTTGTCTTCCGACTACCTCCTATATAATTCCCATTTCTCCTAACTCCTGACTCCTAACTCCTGACTCCTACCAATACCAAAATACTTTTTCAGCAAACCCTAGTTAGTGAATTCTCGCTTCTTCTACCGCTCTAGTTTCCCGATATAGATGGTTTTCCATTTCCTGTTTCAGTTCCATATAGGCAGGATGATGCTCAACCGTAGTGCGATCGCGTGGACGGGGGAAAGGCACTTCAAGCACCTCATCAATCCGCGCCGCAGGGCCTTTGGTCATCATCACAATCCGATCGGATAACAGGAGGGCTTCATCAATGCTATGGGTAATCATAATGGCAGTTTTACGCTGCTGCTCCCAAATGCGTTCGATTTCATCCTGCAAAAAGCCCCTAGTCAGAGCATCTAACGCACCAAACGGTTCATCCATTAACAAAATTTGGGGATTAATAGCCAAAGCTCTGGCAATACCTACTCGTTGTCGCATACCCCCAGATAGTTCGTGAGGATGTTTGTTCTCTGCTCCGGTTAAACCCACTAGTTGGATATTTTCCTTAATAACCCGTTTTTGCTCCCTCGCAGACATTTTAGGATAGACAGTTTCCACCGCAAACCTAATATTACCTTCCACAGTCATCCAAGGCATAAGGGCATAGTTTTGAAAGACCATACCCCGGTCAGGTCCTGGTTGAGTCACAAGTTGCCCATTGATAATCACTTCGCCACTAGTGGCGGAACTCAAACCCGCGATAATATTCAGCAAGGTAGACTTACCACAACCCGACGGGCCAATGATCGACACAAACGTGTTGTGCTCAATATCTAAATTGATATCTTCGATAGCTACAAAGTCCGCAGAAGATTGCCCTGTAATTTTATCAAACCAACCACGTTTACCAAAGAAAGTTTTTGAAATATGACGTAATGAAATTTGAGCGTCACTGTCATTGTCCATAATGACCTTACGGCCCTTGGAAGAAAAAGAAGTACTCATAATAATTATTCATGAGGAGTTTTTACCGAAAGAAACCAGTTTTTCAAAATAGGCAAATATTTGATCAAGGACAATACCCACAATCCCAATAATAAAAATGGCCACCAGAATATTGGGTATGTAAAGGTTATTCCACTCATTCCAAATGAAGTAACCTAAACCCGTACCCAATAGCATTTCTGCTGCCACAATCACCAACCAAGAAATCCCCATACTAATTCTCAAACCAGAGATGATGTTAGGTAGGGCAGCGGGAATAATCACCTTAAAAATCGTGCGCCATTTAGAAGCGCCCAGAATTTTAGAAACATCCAGGTAATCTGGGTTAACATTGGCCACACCAAACGCTGTGTTAGTTAGGGTTGGCCAAATACTAGCAATGGTAATAATGAAAATCCCTGTCATCTCTGAGTTTCGGAATATATAAAGCCCCAAAGGTAACCAAGCCAGGGGAGAAACCGGTTTAAGAAGCTGGAAGTAGGGATTAAAGGCTTTAAAGGCAATTTTGGAAATACCTACCAATATTCCCAAAGGCACAGCAATGATTGACGCTAACGTGTAGCCAATGGCTACTCTCCGCAGGCTAATTAACAAATTCCAACCAATACCCAAATCATTAGGTCCATTGTCATAAAATGGATGGGTTACCCAATACCATAATTCCTTAATAGTTAGGGAAGCAGTGGGCATACCCTTAGCAAAAATCTTCATCTTTGCCCCTAATTCCCAAAACAGTAAAAATATGCCTAGGGAAACGATAAATAGCAACAGAGCTCTGAAGTTTTCATTTTCAAAGATTGTGCTTTGTTGTTTTTTGTGAGTTACGTTTTTGGGTATTGATGTCATGTTGTAATTGCTTTTATCTGCAAAGATATTGGTGAAGTAGACTTCAGGGAATTTAGTTATCCTTTAAAAACCGTATTTTTTGATTTGTTCATCCACATACTCTTGGGGTTTAGCTGGATCAAAGGTGTCAAATTCCAAGGTTTCTGTACGGTAAATTTCTGTAGGTGGAGTTTGTCCCACTTCCTTAGCCAATTCCCTAGCTAAATCTGTGAGGAAAATTTCTTTACCCACTTCATCATACTTTTCCGAGGTGATTGCTGATTTGACTTTTCCATCTCCTTGCAAATCCCAACGCACTAACTGAGAAGAAATCCAATTGGCAAAGCTCTGCCAAGGATAGGGATCAAAATCAATTCTGTCTGGTACAGCTTTGGTGTTACCTTTACCATCGTCAAAGTTACCTGTTAGTACAGCTTCCACCACTTCCACAGGCTGGTTCAAAAAGGCTCTTTCGGAGATGGCTTTGGCAATTTCTGGACGATTGGCTGGGTTACGGGCATAACCTGCAGCTTCGATAATTGCTTTATTGAGGGAGCGGAAAGTGTTGGGGTTTTCCTCAATCCAAGCATCACTTGCGGCAAAGGCACAACAAGGGTGTCCTTCCCATAACTCCTTGGTAAGTTTGTGGATAAATCCAGCCTCTTCATAGACAGCCCTTTGGTTAAAGGGATCGGGCATCAAGTAAGCATCAATGTCCCCTGCCACCAACTGAGCAATACTATCTGGTGGGGGAACAGGGCGAATTTTTACATCTTTATCAGGATCAACTCCGCCAGTTGCCAAGTAGTAACGAATTAAGAGGTTGTGCATGGAGTAAGGAAAAGGGACACCAATGGTGAAGCCTTTGAAATCGGCGGGACCATTAATTTTACCTTTGTATTTGTTAGCTACAGTAATGGCTTGACCGTTAATGTTCTCGATGCTGGCTAGTTTAACTCCAAAGGTGGCGGAACCTAAACCCAACGTCATGGCAATAGGCATGGGGGCTAGCATATGATACGCATCCAGTTCTCCTGCGATCGCAGAATCCCTAACCGCACCCCAGCTAGGCATTTTTACTACTTTGGCATTAAAACCATACTTGGAGTAGAACCCTAAAGGTTCAGACATAATAATTGGAGTGGCACATGTGATCGGGATAAATCCAATTTTTAGGTCTGTTTTTTCTAGACTGTCTACATTGGGTGGTGGTTCATTCTCCCCTGTCTTTAAATCCTGAGTTTGCTGTTTAGGGGTACAGTTGGCTAGGGTAACTAATGCAGCACCTACTGCTAAATTTTTCAAGAAGCGGCGGCGGCTGAAACTATTGTAATGCCTTACATCCCCGAAAAATTCTCCAGCTTTAGGACCAAAGGCAGCAGCAAAAGCATTTTCTATACCACCAGCTTGTTTAGCTAGCTCTAGGACTAATTGCTCCCTCTTCGGGTCCCCTTTACCAGCTACTTTTAGCTGTCCGGCAAAAGAAGCCCCACACAAATATGCGTAGCATAGGTGTGGGATGAATTTTGCACAGGGTATTATAAAATTGCTATAATATATTTACTGATAAACAAAGCCGTTCGCGAAGCGTGGCCAAAGGCCTTAAATGCTGGTTTGTCAGCCACAAACGTTCCTTAAAAATAGAACTTATTGTATTGTTCCGGCGCGGAGGGGCATCCCGGAGACGAAACCTTAGAATAGTGGAGCCTTAATCATAAAGTTTTAACCCTTTTATGCATAGCCTGCTAACCATA
>NZ_JAAHIG010000132.1:0-21028 GCF_010692305.1 Moorena sp. SIO4G3
AATGCTAGGGATACGAGCTAAATCGGCTAGGGCGACCCATTTATTGACGTACTGAGTCTTAACCTTTAACTGGTTAGCTAGCGCTTGTTTAGCTTGGCCTGTGCTTGCCTTGTCGAGCAACTGCCTAGTGGTGGTAATGCCCAATTCTTTTAGTTTTGATTGATCTTGAATACTTAATCCGGGCAACTGCTCAATTGACCAGTCACTGACTTGGGTAGTTCTCGGATGAATTTTGGATTTAGTAGACATCTAGACTACCGGGAAATGATGCTTCTACATTAATCTAGCCTACACCGAACCGCAACAGGGAATCATACCCTAAGGTGCGACCCTAGGCCGCGAGGGATTGCTCGGGGCCGACGGAGGTGCAAACCTTTAGCAGTTTTCAAGGGGGTGAAGTACCTCGCCCTTGATCAACCTTCAACAAACCACTATACATCAGTATCCGGATCTCGGTTCAGTGGAAATGAATACTGGCTTAGTGTCAAAACCGGCCAGATCACATTTGTGCTTCCAAGAAATCTGATGCAACATATATGGACTTCTGTGGATAAGCTTGGTAAAGCTTTACTAGGGGATATGTGGAGAAGTGTATACTTGAGCCTTCAGGATGCGATCGCTCTGCTTGTAATCCTCTACATTCCTAGTTTAATCGGGCAGTTAATTCTCTCCAACACCTTCTTAGATTTTAGTGTTTGTCTAGATAGTACCATTGGTGTCCAATTTTATGCCAGCTTAATCATCGGTGCCGCTAATTTTTTGCTCTGGATCCTGATTGCTGGTCGCATAATTGGTCGTTTATGGGCAGATTTCAATAATTTTTAATTTAGTAAATTTTCGATATAGCAGTTTTCAATCGGTAATGGTATTTTCCTTGTTGGTTTTAGAATGAAGTTAAGCCGTAACAAACTGACTTTGGAGCAAGAAGCCAAAGCTGGGTTGAATTCCCTACTCCAGCAAACGGCTCAACTTGGTAGTTTTTTTTTCGTCTTGCTGTTATTTAGTCTTGGTAATCCTTCAGGATTATTCGTCAGTTTGAGTTTTTTGTGGGGAATTTGCTTTGTGGCTTGGCAAGAAAAGCAGCGACTGACTGGCAACGGCAAAAGGCAAAAGGTAAAAAAAAGATAATAGGGAAAGGAAATTTCTTGACCTGATCTCAACCTAACTCAAAGCTCTTGACTCCTGGATAACGAAGGCTCATGTCGAACTGACGAAACTTGGTTTAAAAACGCTCGATAGACTCAAATTCCTTGGTTTTTCCGGCATTTGCTGCCTCTCCACAAGTCCGGGGTGTCGGAAATACCTTGCCTGGATTGGCTAAACCCTTGGGATTGAATACCTGATTAACCCATTTCATTGTTTCCAAGTCCACCTTAGTGAACATATCTGGCATAAAACAGTTCTTATCCGCACCAATCCCATGTTCGCCAGATATACTACCCCCTGCTTTCACACAGAGTTTGAGGATTTCGCCACCAACATTTTCTACCTCTTCTAATGCCCCAGGCACCTTTTCATCGTACAAGATTAGAGGGTGTAGATTTCCATCACCCGCGTGGAATACGTTGGCTATTGTGTACCCAGATTTCTCGCTTAATGCTTCAATCTCCCTCAAAACACCGGCTAACTCAGTGCGAGGAATCACCCCATCTTGGACGAAATAATTGGGGCTGATCTTCCCTGCGGCAGCAAAAGCTGCTTTGCGACCTTTCCATAATTTCAGGCGGGTTTCTTCGTCACTAGCCGTGGTGATATTTCTTGCCCCATTCTGTTTACACAGTTGGGCAACCCGCTGTTTATTAGTGTCCACTTCTACCTTTAAGCCATCCAGTTCTACCAGCAATATTGCTCCAGCATCCCTCGGATAACAACCTGTTGCCACTACGTCTTCTACCGCATTGATGCTGAGATTATCCATCATTTCCATACCCGCAGGAATGATCCCAGCACCAATAATGTCAGTAACTGCAGTACCAGCAGCTTCAATGCTACTAAAGTCCGCTAGGAGGACACAAATTGATTCTGGTCTCTTGAGGATGCGCAGGGTAATTTCTGTAGCGATCCCCAAGGTGCCTTCGGAACCAACAAATAAGCCGGTTAGGTCGTAACCAGGCATTTCTTGAACTGATCCCCCTACATCCACGATTGAACCGTCAGGAAGAACCAATTTTAACCCCATGACGTGATTAGTGGTCACGCCATATTTTAGGCAATGGACACCACCAGAGTTTTCAGCCACATTGCCACCAATGGAACAAATAATTTGACTGGAGGGATCAGGGGCATAATAGAAACCCGCACCACTTACCGCTTGGGTCACCCAGTTGTTGATTAAGCCTGGTTGTACTACGATTCGCTGATTTTCCAGGTCAATGTCCAGGATCCCCTTCATTAGGGCAGTGACAATCAACACACCATCTTCTATAGGTAGAGCACCACCGGATAATCCGGTGCCAGCACCCCGTGCCACCCACGGGATAGAATAGCGATCGCATATCTTAAGCACCTCTGAGACTTGTTCGGTAGTGCGTGGTAGCACTACTACCGCTGGTCGTTGGCGATAGCTGGCCAGACCATCACATTCATAGGTCAGCAATTCTTCACGACGTTGAACCACACCATTTTTGCCTACTATCGCAACAAATTTCTTAATGATTGGGGTCCAGTCAGTCTTATGATTCGTCATATTTCAATAGCGATAGAATAATGTGAACTACCTGACGTTGAAGACTTTCTAGTTTAAGGTGTGTGAACTACCTGACGTTGAAGACTTTCTAGTTTAAGGTGGTCGGGAATCACGCTTTGCTAATCCCGTCAGCGGATTTTGATCAAACTTCTCAAAAAGGTATTAATTATGAAGTATAACGTTTAATGTCTCCTATTTACCTTAATATTTACCTGGCCTGAAATTGGGTAATTAGTTTCGAGCTCAATTGCTCATACCTCCTTGCTGAGTTCTTAGCCATATACCTTCTGGTTCCTTGAACCTACGGGAAGCTAGGGGGGGGGAACTTAGAACCCCTTCGGGGTATAGTCTACATACTTTAGTTAGAGTTTACCATTCCCAAATAATTTTAATTTTGTAGTTGTGGATTCCTGCTTTTCTTTCTTAACCCTTCATAAATCTGTCCCTACTGGTCAAGATACCTTGGCTGGTGGTATATCTCAAGTCACTATACGTGCTGCTCAATCTGAGGATATTAGCACCTTAGCAGATATTCTTGCAGATAGCTTTCACCCTCAAAAAGGGCTGATCAGCTGGGTTCACCCTCTATTAAGACTGGGTATTTACGAAGATTTGCGCCACAGACTGCGATCTAGTTTACCCCATTACCTGTGTTTAGTCGCCGTCACTACCGTTCCCGATTCTGCTGCTACCAGTCAGCTGCTAGCTGGGACTGTAGAGCTAACACTCCGTTCTCGCTATTGTTGGCCAAAGCCTAACTGCCAACATCTTTACATCTCCAATCTGGCTGTCAGAAAGTCTTGTCGGCGGCAAGGAGTCGGGGAAAATTTGCTATTGGCTTGTGAGCAAACTGCCCTAGAATGGGGCTTTCAAGACCTCTACTTGCATGTTTTGGAAAACAATTATCAGGCCAGGCAACTTTATCTCAAGAGGGGATATGAACTGCATCGGGTAGAACCAAGCTATACCGGAGGATTGCTTAGGCTTCCCAAACGCCTGCTCTTACACAAGCAGATTAATCCTGCTGGTCTTAGTTTACAGGGTCAGAGTCTGTCTCAGTAGGCTGAATTTCGTCATAATGGAGTTATCAAGCTGACGAATAACAGATATATTTTACATTTGGTGATTTATCACATTGACAAAAAAAACAAAATATGTTTTAATTACTTATTTATTTTTGCTCAGACTATCTGTAGCAGAGTATCGTTTTTGATAACAGATCAAAAAGGGGGTTATTGATAAAGCTTTCAAGAAAATTAGTGTTTGAAGACCTCGCTGGTGGAGAAATTTAGTTGATTTGTGCTACGGTCTACTTGTAAATCCCATCAGATCTACCGTACTAAACCACAAAATTTGCTTTGTACCGATAAATTGTAGCTATTGATACCAATAATCTATAATCTAGTATCTAGCAATACAAAGTTTTGGTGTCTTGAAGCCATTTTGAGGTGTTTTTTGATAACTATAAACTTAGGTTAAACCCAAGTTTATAGTTGGAAATGGTAGTTAAACAAGACTTGACTCTCCGTTTTGTGTATTTTCAAAAACTTACAGTTATTTAAGGAAAGTGGATCGGGGCTTTTAGCTTGGGTGCTTACCTGCTCGCTCGATATTACGCCATATAGTTTGAGATGGAGAGTAAATACCAACACTATTACCAGATAGCTTTTTACCCAAAGGAGGTGGTTGCTCACAACCAGGGTCTCGCCAATCCTCAACCCCTAAGTGGCATGAACCAGGAAAGCCTGAACCCCTGCAAGAACAAGATGAGAGACTCACAGCCATCAGAAATTCTCTCGCAATTTCGGGATAAACAATTGTTAATTGTTAATAGTAGGCGTCGCAATGGCCTAATCATATATAAACACTACCATGCAGAATTTGCAGGACCAGGTTCGGCTGTAGGAGGAATATTTGATCTTGATTGTCAGGGAGTAGTGCCAGTGGGCAATCTATCATTGATTTCTCCAGAATCAGCTGAGGAGCGACGGCGTGCTTATTTGATTCGGCGGCAATGGATTCGACTGACTAAACAAATTACAGAATATCCAAGTCCTATACAACGAACCCAACAGATTCTTGAACAGTTTGAGGGATTTGGTTTTGATGCCAACACTATTGCCCAACTGCCAGATGAAGCCTTTGCTCTGCTGGTAGGGGTTTTGCCCTATACAATCAGGAAGGTACGTAATGCCCCTCACCATGAGCATTAAGTCTGGAATCCTTTGGCTGATGCTGATCGTCTCAGTTGATTAGAAAATTTATAAATTTAGATTTAGATCTCCGGAATCTCCCCAGCTCCCGGTCTCACGAAGCATTATTTAACAGAGTTCAATGATTAGAGCAACTAGCGCTATAGTAGGTAATGGGTAATGGGTAACAGAGAATTCTGCTAAACCCCTACCTATCACCATTTACTATCACCATTTACTATCACCATTTACTATCACCATTTACTATCACCATTTACTATCACCATTTACTGTTCACTATGGATTATCCTGGGTGCCATCAGATCAGCCTCTGTAGTTGGCGAATTGAGCAATTTCAGCTATAACAGCCCATAGCGATGCCTCAGGTGCGACAATAAGCGCTAATTTAATTCGCCTACGGTTAGCGCACCAAAGCCCTACCTGCGGGGGTTTCCCCCACTCGCGCAAAGCATGGCTGACAATGGAGAGACTTGATTACTAAGCTGATGTGCATTTAAATTGGTTATTACCTGTTCCCTGTTCCCTGTTCCCTGTTCCCTTTGAGTAATTTAGGTATCCCAATCTAAATGCTGAACAGCTTATCTATGGAATTGTCGGTATTTAGCTAGTTGGTTACTATGAATGATTTTGACATACTTAAAAAAACTATCGATCGCCTAAGAAGCGAACGAGATGATCTCAAGAAAGAACTAGATACCTACCGAAGTTATCTGGATAAGCGCTCTACAGATATCAGAGCTTTAATTTATACAGAATTACAACTATTTTCACCCAAAATAGCTGAGGAACTAAGGAAGGAATTCAGAACACAATTTCACCTAGTGATTGGCTTGTTGCTTTTCACTACCCTATTCACCACAGTCAGTGGTTTTGTAGTTATGTCTAGTCTTGTTGATAGTTCGGTAAAAGGACATATCAAAGATCAACAAAAACAACTTGATAAACTCAACAAACGTATAAATAACTCTCTATTTGATAACCGAGTTGATCTGCAAGTTCTTCAGCAACAAACTCAAACTATCAAAACCCAAACTCAAGATTATCAAAAACAAGCTCAATATCTAAATAGTAAGGTGCAAAGCTTAGATATCAACGCTTCTACTATAGAGAAAAAACTTAATGCTCTTATAGAATCAGACCCAGTCGCCTTGGGAGATATAGTTGAACGGATCAATAACTTAACTCAAGATAGTAATCA
Organism: Moorena sp. SIO4G3; assembly: GCF_010692305.1. Taxonomy (NCBI): domain Bacteria; kingdom Bacillati; phylum Cyanobacteriota; class Cyanophyceae; order Coleofasciculales; family Coleofasciculaceae; genus Moorena; species Moorena sp. SIO4G3. The sequence goes on from NZ_JAAHIG010000132.1 coordinate 6,098, forward strand.
GTTGATTACTATCTCTAGAAGTATCGAAGAAGTGGCTAGTTCACAGATTAAACTGGAGAGTGGAGAAATTTCTGTTAGGGAAGGGAATTTATCAAAAGGTGATGGCAGACGAAGAATATCAGGTGAGAAAAAGTTTAATACGAACTTTTCTTCCGATCCTGTGGTTTATATTGCTTTAAACGATATCGATAGTGATAATGATGAAAATCTCCGATTAAAAGTTGATGTAACTCATGTCAATCGAGAGGGGTTTCATTATGTATTGGAAACCTGGGGAGACACGCGGGTTTACAGCGCTAATGCAAGTTGGTTTGCCTATGGCAAATAAATCAGATCGATTTCAGTTGAATACTTATAATTGAATGCTGTCTGTCAAGGAAAATCGATTCAGCGCTGCATCGCTATACCCTATACCCTATACCCTATACCCTATTCCCTATTCCCTATTCCCGGCTTGCAGCGCTATAGTTTGTCGAGCAACGAATTCGGTCAGGGGAAATAGTTTTGCTTATCCCCTTTCCCTTTGTCTAGCCTTAACCTGAAATCAATAGACTATTGGTTTTCTTCTGTCTTCCCCTTGCTGTTACCGGGAGAAGAATTGTATATAGCGTCTAACTGTTGGCGAGCGTCTTCAACGGTCATTGACCGCATCACTAACAGGGGTTCATTAATAGGGTTGCCACTATCATCAAGCAGTTCCGGGTGCGGTACTGACTTAGCAGGAGATGGATTGGCATTCACTTGATTCCGTCCCCATTGGGTGGGTGATTTTCCCGATGCTGAGAAAGAACGCTGGGAATCAAAACTCAAACTTAATAGGTTGCGAATTAAATTTCCAATTGCTAAAAATGCTAGAACAGTAAAGGCAACTAGATAAATTAGGTGTAACATCGTATTGTCCTCCCGACCGAATAGTTGGTCTTTAACTCCTTGTCTTGCTCAGGGATAAAAAACGGCTTTTTATAGGTGGTTAGTTAACTTTAACAAACGGTAGTCCACTATATCCTCAATCATTTCCTGAATCTAGGCGCGTCAAGATTAGTCATTCCCTGAAGCCGCTGACTCGGATGCACCGGATGCCAATGATCGCCACCGGATTGCCACTCCCCAACATTCTCTCACTAATTGGTGCCATGGCATCATGGTAGAAAGTTCAACTCCTACTTGACCATCGGTAGCGTTAAAAAGCATTTTAGCTGTATTTACCTCCTGCTGGGCTTCCTTTACCCGCTTTAGTAGGTCAGATTGTTCCTCCTTGGTCAAAAAGGTGATATCTTCAGTTTCTAACAACGAAAGCGATCGCTCAAACCAGTAGTCAAAATCTACTAGTAGCGGTTCCAATATGGTTTTGAGTAACTCCGGTGTTGATGGCTGGGGTTGCTCCATGATATTAAAACGGTTTATTTTTTTATAGTCTACCTTAATTATATTTACATTTTTTTACAATTTTTGACATAACCCTTAACACTTGTGAGAGACTACTACTCTATCAAAATTGAATTGAGGGGTAAGATCAAGTGCGATTTAATACCCATCATCAAGACGATTGATGGCCAGATGCTCAGATGCTTAGATGGGGCAGATTGTGATAGAGGGGAATTCTCTGGAGATGATCTAGAATAGACCTTGGCCAATTAGGCACCCTTGTACTATGCATCTGTGCTATCCATTAAGTACCAAAACCATTAAGCCAACCCGTAACCCCTAACCCCTTGCCCTAACCCTCAACACTAAATTGATAGAGTACTACACCAGAAACATGTACTGCCCCAAAAACTAGCGATGCAGCAAGGGAACAGGGGGTTTCCCCCACTCGCCCTTTGCATCAAGACAAGGTTTGTATCATAGAGGGATAGCGCAAAATTGGTGTTACGGTCATAGCGCGTTAGTCAATTCCATAGAACAGTCACCGATGGTTAACTCAGAAGCCTCCGAACAGCCTGAAAAAATTCATTTGCCCCGTACTAGCGAATCCGAGACCCTAAAAAGGCTCCGTCATACGACGTCCCATGTGATGGCGATGGCCGTGCAGAAGCTATTTCCGAAGGCTCAGGTGACTATCGGCCCTTGGATTGAAAATGGTTTTTATTATGATTTTGATCAGCCAGAACCGTTTACTGAGCAAGACCTAAAGAAAATCCAAAAGGAAATGGTCAAAATCATTAAGCGGAAGCTTCCGGTAATTCGGGAAGAGGTGCCACGGGAAGAAGCTCAACGGCGGATCAAGGAACTGGGTGAATCCTATAAACTGGAAATTTTGGCAGATTTAGAAGACCCGATCTCGATTTACCACCTGGGGGATCAGTGGTGGGATTTGTGTGCTGGTCCCCATGTAGAAAACACTAGTGAAATCAACCCGAAGGCAATTCAATTGGAAAGTGTGGCTGGGGCTTACTGGCGAGGGGATGCGAGTAATGCTCAACTCCAGCGTATTTATGGTACAGCTTGGGAAAACCCAGAGCAACTACAGGAATATAAGCGCCGTAAGCAAGAAGCCCTGAAACGGGATCACCGTAAGCTGGGTAAGGAACTGGGACTGTTTATTTTTTCTGACCCGGTTGGACCAGGATTACCCCTGTGGACCCCTAAAGGAACGGTTTTGCGTACCCTTTTGGAAGATTTCCTCAAGCAAGAACAGGTTAAACGAGGTTATCTACCAGTGGTGACACCCCATATTGGTCGAGTGGACTTGTTTAAGGTATCCGGTCACTGGCAGAACTATAAAGAGGATATGTTCCCGATGATGGCTGAGGATGAGGAAGCGGCAGCCGCAGAACAAGGGTTTGTCCTAAAGCCGATGAATTGCCCCTTCCATATCCAAATTTATAAGAGTGAATTGCGCTCCTACCGGGAGTTGCCCATGCGCTTGGCAGAATTTGGTACAGTATATCGCTATGAGCAATCTGGGGAACTGGGGGGGTTGACCAGGGTGCGCGGTTTCACGGTGGATGATTCTCACCTATTTGTGATGCCGGATCAGTTGGATCAGGAATTCCTCAGTGTGGTGGATTTAATCCTATCAGTTTTCAAAAGTCTGCAACTTAAGAACTTTAAAGCACGGTTGAGTTTCCGTGACCCGGCCTCGGATAAGTATATTGGTTCCGATCAGGCTTGGGAAAAAGCCCAAGGAGCAATTCGCCGTGCTGTGGATACCTTGGGCATGGAATCCTTTGAAGCACCAGGGGAAGCGGCATTTTACGGTCCTAAACTGGACTTTATCTTCCGGGATATCCTGGACAGGGAATGGCAGTTAGGAACAGTACAGGTGGATTACAACTTGCCAGAACGATTTGATTTGGAGTATGTGGCAGAAGATGGCACTCGCCAACGCCCGATTATGATTCACCGTGCCCCCTTTGGATCCCTGGAGCGCCTAACTGGGATATTGATTGAAGAATATGGGGGAGACTTCCCCTTCTGGTTAGCACCAGTACAAGCACGATTGTTACCAGTCGGGGACGCACAGTTGCCTTTTGCTCAGGAAGTGGCAACAAAAATGCGATCGCATGGGATTCGAGCAGAAGTCGATACCAGTGGGGAAAGGCTCGGTAAAGCAATTCGTAATGCCGAAAAGGCTAAAATCCCGGTGATGAGTGTGATTGGTGCCAAGGAAGTCGAAGCAAACAGTTTAAATATTCGTACCCGTGCCGCTGGGGAATTGGGAATGATGCCCATAGACCTGGTTGTAGAAAAGATGGAGCAGGCAAATCGGAATCGGGAGAATTTTTAGACTCTCAAGGTAGTAGGGATTAGGGATGCACCGCGTTTTCACTCGGTGCATCTTTTTGTTGTAAATCTATAACGAGGGAGATGCATTGCTTCTTCCTTATGCCTTGCTGTCAGGTATTTTTAATGCATAACAGCTGATCACCACAGGTATGGGAGAGCCTATGTTTTTAGCAATTTTTCGGTTTCTAGAAGTCCTATAACTATTTATATTAATTTTTGTGAAGCCACTCAACACTTCTGCTTCTCCATCCTCCCCATCTTGCCTCTTTTATTGCGATCTTAAGTCTTTTCCAACTTTTAAGTCAGTGCCATTCGAGTTAAGAGCCTGCTTCCCAAAACATTATCATGTGGAATTCACGGATATCACCAATTTAAAATTTTTAAATTTCAGGTTAAATTTCAGTAATTATCTCTAGGCAACAGCAGCTTAAATGAAGCAATCCTAGATTAGGACAATAACAATAGTTTAACTAGACAAGTTAAAACTAGCCGAAAATCAGGGTGCGTTCGCGTAGCGGCTCGTACCGAGCATCGCTTTAATCTGTTTTAGGCAAAGCTTAAAAGCGATGCAGTGGCCTCACGGGGGTTTAACCCATGAGCCACTGTATCAAGACAAGGTCTGCTCGCACAAAAAATAGCACTACTAATTAAGGAAAAAGCCGTGTTCTCACTAGGGAGATTTACTGACTAACTATAGCGGGTTTTCACTTGGCCTAAAGCACAACCAATTGGACAGGCCGTGTCTGATCAAAAGTTTATTTATATTTTAGTTTATTTATGTTTTACGCCCTATCGTCTAAGTAATCTCTCGATACCGGATTTGTCCTTAAAAACGTGTTTGGCTTAATTTCTCAATTCTCATTATTCATCGCGGCCAGTCATGAAATCTTTATTGAACTATCTCCAAGCGATCGCACCCGATTTGGGCTCAAAAAGTCTACCCTATCCTCTAGGAAAAAGTTTTCCTTCCCAGTTTTTTCCCCATACACTGATTGGCAGTGTGATGTTAGTCAGTGCGATCGCAGGTTACGCTACTCCAGTATGGGCTGATGCCCAACTCCAGTTGGTGAAACTTGCTAATAATGCCGATGGTGATCGCATTACAGAAGTTCCATCAGGACAAGAATTTATCTACACCATCCGCGTCTCCTGTAGTGGGGATGAAGACTGCCAGGATGTGGTGATTACTGACCAACTCCCTCCTCAAATTGATTGGTCTTCTAACAATGTCACCATCCTTCCTGGACGTCCTGCTACTGTCAGCTATGACGAGGATACAGGACTGGCTACCGTTGAGTATAATTCACCGATTCCAGCAGGTTCCCCGGTCAACTTGGAGATTCGAGTCCAGTTTCCCTCCGGTACGACTGTAGACAATACAGCAGCGATTAACGAAGCCGAAGGGACAAGTTCTAATGCCGGGAATCCCACCTCCAATGCTCTAACCGTTACCTCTGATATCGATTCAAACGCTGCGTTAAATAAGTGGACATTGGAGAAAAATCGGGTGATTCCTAGCAATGGTGATCCGGCTCTTGATTCACCAGTGACCTATGAGATTAAGCTTTGCCACGACCAGAATCTTGAGGGTGGTCTAAACCTAGAAAATGTCGTTGTTCAAGATACTCTTCCGGTTGGGTCAAGTTTTGTTAGTGCTACCAATGGGGGTACCCATAACTCAGGGGTTGTCACTTGGAATGTAGGTAACCTCACTATTCAGAGTCGCAGAAATTGTTTCAACGCACAAGTCTCTGTTGAGTATCCTAGTGGTACCTTCAACACTAGTGGTGCCAATAGTACTGTGATTAACCCAGCTACTGCAACAGGAGAACTGATTGATGGCACCCCTTTGTTGAACTTAAATGGTCAGGCTGAACATGGTTTTGCAGACGCTAACTATCAAGGCACATTGAGTTCTAAATCATTCTCGGGTCAGGTGGCTATTGGCAATGAATTTGAGTTTCGGCTTGACCCAAGAAATACCGGTAATGTACCGATGACCACTCTGACAGTCACTGACGACCTAGATCAACTTAATGACGATGGGATTAACCTCTCAGATCAGGTGCGGGTCACTAAAATTAGCACAGGCAGATACAACAATTACACCGGGAATGTGATTGTCCGCTACAAAACTAATCTCAACCCCTTGACAGCCGGTACCTCACACCCTCAGAACACCACCCTCACCATTGGGACTGACATCACCTTAGGAGCAGGGGAATACATTACAGGGGTTGAGTTCGAGTACACCAATGTACCAGTAGGTTTTCAAGCTACAGGAGGCAGTAATAGACCAAAACTGTTTGTAGAGGTTCAGCCTGACCGCTCGATTGGGGAAACGATCAAAAACTGTGCCCAACTGACTTGGACGCCCAATTCACCAACAAACCCCCTGGAACAGTGCCAAGAGACAGAAATCTCGGCATTACAAGCGATCCTAAATCCAAACAAAACAGACGAAACTAGTAGTGGACCCTATGCTCCTGGTGACACCATAGAATTTCGGCTACAGTTTCGCAACGAGTCGAGCGCTACCGCAGATTATGTCAATCCCATTATTGCCGATTTACTGCCAGCAGGGCTTGATTATGGGGGTGCCTGGAGGTTTACCAATGGGGGATCGAGTAGTTTGCCCGCTGACTCTCCCATCAACTTCGAGGCGATTCCCAACTACAACGGCACCGGTCGCACTTTACTGCGTTGGCAAATTACAGGAACCCAAATACCAGAGAATAGGTGGCTGAGAATCTATGTCGATACAGTGGTTGAGCAGGGGGTGAGTACAGGTTCGTTGACTAATGAATTGTTCGTGATGTCCAACGATAGCGTGTTCGATTGTAACCATAATAACCGCAGGAGTCAGGATACTTTTGATGTGGATGGGGATGGCATCACCGATGAGACGATTTGTCGAAGAACAGCAAACGTTCAAGTAGCTGCGATCGCAACCCTCGATTCAGAAAAAGTAGTTCAGGGTGAGGTCGATACCAGTTTTTCCACTAGTGGCACCACGGTTCCGGGGGGACAGGTAGATTACCAGCTCACTATCACCAATCAAGGCACGGTGCCCATGACTAATATACTAGTAGTCGATATCTTGCCTGCCATCGGCGATACTCAAGTGCTCAATACTAGTTCAGCCAGGGGTTCCCAATGGCGTCCTAATCTCGCTGGTCCGGTTACCGTGGCCATTCCTGGTGTCACTGTTGAATACACCACCAATTCCAATCCTTGCCGTCCCAATCCTAGTGATGGTCAAGACCTTAATTGGCCTAGTGGCTGCGTCAATGACTGGAGTACTACCTTTCCCAGTGACCCCAGTGCGGTCACCGCTCTGAGGTTTAATTTGGGCAACCTGGTTCTTGACCCCCTAGAGTCGGTGATCCTCAACTGGCCAATGCGAGCACCAGCTGGAGCACCAACCAACGGCGAGATTGCCTGGAATTCCTTTGCTTTCGTCTCGACACGAACGGATCAATCCGGTGCCGCAGCTACCCTGTTACCCGCAGAACCCCCCAAAGTCGGCATTGTGATTCAACCCCCCACCCCTGCTATCATTGGAGACTTAGTCTGGGATGACCAAAATGGTAATGGGATTCAAGATAATAGTGAACTGGGTATCAATGGGGTGCGGGTTGAGTTGTGGCAAGACGGAGGTGATGGTCAACCTGGTACCAGTGACGATAGTTTCTATGGGTTTACCTTAACTGCTCCCGATGGTACCGGTAATGATGGCGCTTACCTTTTCTCGAACGTTCCAGCGGGAGATTACTTCCTGAAATTCATTCCCCCAGACAACCTAAATCTCTCTCCTCAAGACCAGGGTGGTGATGAGACCGCTGACTCCGATGCGGATCCCAATACTGGACAGACAAATGTCTTTAGTGTTAACCAGACTACAGATACCCGTGATCTGGATGCTGGACTAACCTCTGTAGACCCAGCTACCGCTAGTTTAGGTGATTTCGTTTGGTTGGATACTGATGGCAATGGTACTCAAGATGGGGATGAAGTTGGTGTCAATGGTGTCACTGTTGAACTTTATGATAGTGGCAACACTCTGATCGACTCCACCCAAACCAGTAATGACTTCAATGATAATCCTGGTTTCTATCGCTTCCGGGACTTGACACCAGGCACCTATTATGTAAGATTCATTGCACCCCCTAGTCATGCTTTCTCTCCCCAAGACCAAGGTGATGACACTCTCGACTCGGATGCTGATGCTACTGGACAAACGGCTAACATTACCCTGAATGCTGGAGACAGTAACCAGGATGTAGATGCAGGAATAGTACCTCAGCCGATCTTAGGGGATTTTGTCTGGATTGATAATAATGGTGATGGACTCCAAAACCTTGGTGAATTGGGTCTCAATGGTGTGACGGTCAACGTTTATAACCCAGGTGTTGATGGTCAACCTGGTGGCGGAGACGATAATCTACTTCAAACTACAGTGACTACCAACGATGTGGCTGGTAATCCTGGTTTTTACTCCTTTTCTGGCTTAGAAGCAGGAAACTATTTCTTAGAGTTTATTGCCCCATCTGACTATGAAATTGGTTTCCAAAATGTGGGCAATGATGACACGATTGATTCTGATGCTGATCCAACTACGGGATATACCGAAGTGTTTGCTCTGGCTGAATCGGAAGACAAACGAGACATCGATGTGGGGATGATTGCCCTTCCAGTTACATCTACTGGTGAAGTATCCGGTACTCTCTACCAAGACAACAATCCCCAAAACGATACTTTTGACAATGGTGAATCTACCCTACCTGTGAACATTAAGGTAGTACTGTACCAAGACGTTAACAATAATGATGTTATTGATGCTGGTGATACCCAACAAGCTTTTACTGATACCAATAATAGTGGCAATTACAGATTCACCAGCTTAAGGGCAGGGAAATACATTGTGCAAGTCGATACCAACGATCCTGATATCCCCGATGAGTTTATGTTAGGAACCTCTAATGATATACCGATTGAGGTGACTACTACTGCTGTGGGTGACATTAACTTTGGGTTTGATGAAAACTTCCCCAACGTGATACTGGTTAAACGTATTACCGCTATCAAGCGCAAAGACAGTAATGTTTGGGAATCTTTACCAACATCTGGCTCACCTTTTGTTGATGGTATTGATAGTCCTGGTACTGACAATCATGTCGGAAGCGAACGCGCTCCTGACGATAATGATCCTAACTGGCCCAATCCCAATATTTATCTGCGGGGATTAATTAACTCTGGCACAGTGATGCCAGGGGATGAGTTGGAATACACTGTGTACTTCCTTTCCAATGGCAGCAATTACGCCAAGAGCTTGCGTATCTGTGACCGAGTTCCGGCAGAAACTACTTTTATTCCGGATGCCTTCAATCAAACTGCTGGTTTCCCAGCTAGTGATGTCGGGATTGCCTTGTTCGAGAGTACCGATCCTTTACCCAGCAGTGGTTTAGCTGAACCGAACATCTATCTAACTAATATCCCCGATAGCGATCGCGGTCGCTATTACTCACCAGGGACCTCAGTGCCAGCGGGATGTAATGTACCTGTCAACCAAAATGGAGTTGTGGTTGTCGAAGTCGGAGATGTGCCCCAAGCTACTGCACCAGGAGAGCCACCGAATTCCTATGGGTTTATCCGATTCCGGGCTCTAGTGAAGTAAACTGTTATCCCGTCAGTTGTCTGGAATTGCCTGACTATGATAAAAAGAGCAGGCTCGCAGAGGAACTAAATTATGATAGCTAGTACAGCTACTTACGAAGTTACCTGGGAAAAGTTACCTGATGATTTCGTTCTTGACGACGAACCAGTGGATAATATCAATCAACCAGCCCTGGCTGCTGCTCTGACAGAAAGTTTGGAAATTGCTGGGAAACTACCAGCTAATGCTCTGACTACTACCAATTATGGTATCTGTGCCACTTTAAATGGCAAAATCGTGGTCAAAGCCCCAGATTGGGGATATGTCCCATCGATTCGGGTGCCCAGAGAAGAAGTGAAACGCAGTTATACCCCAAGACTTCAAGGGGATATTCCTCCTATTCTCATGGAATTTCTCTCTGATACTGAAGGTGGGGAGTATTCCAACAAGCCAACCTATCCTCCGGGCAAGTGGTTTTACTACGAGCAAGTTTTACAAGTTCCGAACTATGTCATTTTTGAACCAGACACTGGAGTAATAGAAGTCTATCGGTTAGATGATTCAGGACGTTATCAACTCCAACCACCCGATGGTAATAACCGTTACTGGATTGATGAAATCAGCTTATTTCTGGGTATCTGGCAAGGAACTAAGGAAAACCGAACTGGTTACTGGTTACGTTGGTGGGATCAGCAAGGAGAAATGTTGCTGTGGGGTTCGGAGTTGGTGATCCATGAACGGCAGCGAGCCGAGAAATTGGCAGCGCAGCTAAGAGCAGCAGGCATCGAGCCACAGGGATAATTGCTCAACTGGGATATCATATCCATTCCGGTAGCATTGCTCTTTTCAAGCTTGGGTAATTGGTCATTGGTCATTAGTCATTGTGATTACTCTCAATCCATGACTTATGGCCGATAAATGGAAAAAAGAAACGCCAACCAAAAATTAGCTTCTGACAAAATTCATCCCACGCTCACGCTACGCTTTGAGACGTGGGATGAATTTTGTGCAGGGTTTTTGTTGCTCATCTCAGGAGTGTATTGGTTTTCAATGTACTTTTTAAGAGTATAAATAGTAACGCCACCACAACTAGCAATAAAGTAAGAACTATTCCACTTGTGCAGGTTTTTTGTAGTAGATTATGGCTAGTTGTTCACCAAATTATACTCTTATTTTTCGGCTTGAGACACTCTTCAATGAGTTAACCAGTTTACTCAGGTGAATGTCAGGGTGATACTGGAACAGCAGGTGAACATGGTCTTTTTCCCCATCAAGGCTAACAAGCGATCATTCTTGTTGTTCAAGTAAGTTTTCAAAAATTTCATGTAAACGGCTAATCATCTCACCAGTAAAGACTTTGCGACGATACTTGATCGTCAATACGAGATGAGCTTTAAGGTCAGAGACAGACCGACCCTTGGATAAAAAGTCATTCTTCATAAACTACCTGCTGTTGTCTGCTATAATCAGTGTAGCTTAAAAGTTAACACCAATGAAATACACGTATCAATATCGACTATATCCAGAGACTCAACAAACACTCACACTGAACGAGTGGCTGCGAGCTGGTCGATATTGGTATAACCGGATGTTGGGTGAGCGTTTTGATTGGTGGGATAAAAATAGATGTCCGGTCAATGCCTGTCCATTAATCTGTTACCTTCCGGAGCTTAAAGATCAGCCCAATTTCTACAGCCAGAAAAAGCAACTTCCAGTGATAAAGAAAGACTTGGTTAAGATTGGATGGTCTGGAGAGTTGATAGACTTTACTGAGGTTTATTCAACTGTTTTGCAAGATGTCTGTACAAGAGTAAAAAACGCTTTTAACAGGTTTATAGCAGGTGACAAAAATGGTAAACGCAGTGGCAAGCCTCGATTTAAGAATGTTGCCAGATATCGGACGTTAAACTTTCCAAATGCTGATAATTCTTGGTTAAAGTTCTGTACTGTTAACGGAAAATGGTTGTTTGTTCAAGTTCCTAAAATTGGTTTGATTAAGCTGAGAAGACACAGACCGTTACCTGATAGTGCAAACTTAAAACAGCTATCAATTACAAGAAAAGCTGACGGATGGTACTGTAACCTGAGCCTAGAGGATAAGTCAGTGCCGGAGTTCAACCCTGATGACATTATTCCTACTTGGGAAAACTCAATTGGAATGGATGCTGTTCTAGATAGAGGCTTTTATCTAGCAATATCCGATGGCAAGAAACTCCCATCCCTTAAACCACTTCGTCGGAATCAAGACAAGTTAACCACAGTTTCTCAACGGAAAAATAAGCGTAAAAAAGGAAGTAAAGCCAGACGTAAACTAGCAAAACGGGAAGCCCGTATTCATCAACAGATAGCTAGGAGTCGTGAAGATTTCCAGTACAAAACTGCTCATCAGCTGGTGAATACAGGTAAGAAAGTCTTCTTTCACGAGAAGCTTAACCTCAAGGGGTTAACTCGTCGCAATACTCCTAAACGAGGGCGAGATGGTACGTTCTTATCCAATGGTCAATCATCAAAATCAGGACTTAACAAGTCTTGGCTAGATGCAGCCTTTGGTCAGTTCTTTGAAGTGCTGGGTCAGGTAGCCGCAAAAGCTAACGCCATTGTAGTCGAAGTCAAGCCAAATTACACATCTCAACTCCTCTCTTATCGAGATGAATTTGTGTTCACCGACCGAGATATGCGAGAGTATTTCGATGAGGAATTAAAGCTGATTGTCGATAGAGATGTCAACGCATCAATCAACATAAAGCGAGTCGGGCTGGATGTGTTCCCGACTATAAAACGCCGTAGAGGGAAGCCTGTAGTTGTTGAATCTACTACTAATAGTACCTCGCAGGAAGCTCTGACCGCTCTTTATGAGCATCAGAAGCCCACACTGAAAGCGTAGCGTCAGTGTGTGGTACATCACTTAACACTTAACCAACTAAACATTTCTGCAACGGATAATTGCCAATCTTTAAGACTCTCTAAGACAGGTAAAATTTCTTCATCTGATTTAATCTCTGGCAATTGCTTCGGTTGAAATATCATCACTGATTCATCTTCAGGATCAATTAACCAGCCTAATTCTGTTCCCTGGTTCAGACAAAACAGTATTTTTTTGATCACTTTATTCGCAGATTGTTCAGGCGAAAGAATTTCGATAACCCAATCAGGATAAAGCTCAAATTTATTGGCAATTCTTCCTTTTTCTGTTTTCGGAATACGATTCCAACTAAATAATGTAATATCTGGTACAATAGAACGTCCCCCAAAAGTACATCTTAATTCAGTAAAAGCATGGGCGATTTTTTTCGGCAAAACAACTTCATTAATCGCTGTACCAAGACGAGTTTGTAAGGTACTATGTTCTCCTTGAGGCATAGGTTTTTGTTCAATTTGTCCATTGACATATTCACTAGCAGGTTTCGTTTCAGGAAGTTCTAAAAATTCTGCCAGGGTCAACGTTTGTCTAATTTGATTTACAGCAACCATTTATGACCTCCTGTTTCTTATATTTTAAGTAAGCATTCAGCGGTCAGCGGTCAGCCGTGAGCCGAAGGCTCACGCTTCGCGAACAGCTTATTTTATTCAAAAGCTGTAGCTGTAGCGTGTGCTATGGACATAAACTGTTCCCGTAGCGTGGCCACAGGCCTTTGGCTGATAGCTGTTGCCGTAGCGTTCGCGTAGCGCATTACCTGATAGCTGTTCACGTAGTGTGCGCGTAGCGCATTAGCTGATAGCTGAATGCTTAAGATTTTAACTGTTGATGGACTCAGTTCCAGTCATGCCCACCAGAAAAGCGATGCTCGGTACGAGCCGCTACGCGATCGCATCCGACAAGATCCGTTTACTCTTTCAACCAATCAAATATCTCACCGACCTTAAGCTGCACAGCTTCGGCAAACTCTGGCACCGGCAACACCACCTCTAAGTTTTCAAACAGTTGCACGGATTTATCGGCACTATAGACAAATATCAAGGACTCTTCCGGATCCAATAGCCACCCCATGTTAGTACCGTTGTCGAGACAATGGAGAATGTTGCGAATAACTTTGGTTTGGCTCTGCTTGGGGGATAAGATCTCGATGGTCCAATCTGGATGTAGATTGAACGAATTGGCCACTTGGCCATCATGATCACGAGGAATCCGTTCTGTACGAAAGACGGCAACGTCTGGGACAATTGATCGCCCACCAAAGGTACACCGCAGTTCGGGGAATGCCTGGGCAGTTCGCTCTGGCTTTAAGGCCAGTGTTAAAGCAAAACTTAATTCCCGTTGAAGGATGCTGTGCTTTCCTTGAGGCATAGGTTTTTGTTGAATTTGTCCATTGACATATTCACTAGCAGGTTTGGTTTCAGGACGTTCTAAAAATTCTGCCAGAGTTAACGTTTGTCTAATTTGATTAACAGCAACCATTGATGAGCTCCTCAGGACTTACGCGGTTAAGTTGATAAGCGCCCCCCTAGCCCCCCAATTTTGGGGGGTAATGATGTCAAAGTCCCCCAGAATTGGGGGATTTAGGGGGCAAATGCGTAAGTCCTACTCCTGTTTCTTAGATTTTAACTGTTGCTGGATTCAGTTCCAGTCATGCCCACCAGAAAAGCGATGCTCGGTACGAGCCGCTACGCGAACGCATTCTCCAAAACGCGATCGCATCTTTCATTCACTACAACCATCGCACTACAAAAGCTAGATTTGCTTTAAGATATCATCGTACTTGCTGTGTGGGCTGATCCAGAACCATAGAACTCCCTCTGGTTCATCAGAACCTAAAGCTCTATAATTTCTACCTACTCTTACCGACCACAAACTTTTGATCTTTTTTAATTTCAAAGATGGATGTTTTGGATCTTGCTTAAGCAACTCATAGTTCTTATCTGCTAATTCTTTAATTTCCTGTGGCAACTGATGGTAGTACTCCCAAAACTGTTAAGTAGTGAAATGCTTTAAATTTCCTGGCACTTTCCCTCTATGAATTCTTGCCTTGCTTGTTTAATTAGATGATCTAGTTTGCCAGATTCAAAGTCTTCCTCAATTTGCTTATCCCATAGAGATTCATAGAATTCATCAAGCCATTTAACCAGATCTGTTAATTCTCCCGTAGAGAGTTTCATTACTGCTTCTTTGATTTCTGCAACACTCATAAAATGCCATCGCCTTTATCTACTGCATCTATAATTATAATAGTGATCTCCCATACGGCCAAATTGGGGAAGGGATGCAGGGTAAACGCAATAATCAATAAGGCGGCATTCTTTTCTTGTTAACACTATTAATACAAATTGCAATAGCGCTGATAATCAGGGCTTAATATTATCATAATCCTTGCCCTATATTACATTTTGGCTCAATTTTTATGGCGCTTACCCTGATAACTATAGCAGTGCTAAATGACAATAATTACCTAAGTACAAATAATTTTACATTCACTTCTTGCCCCAGGGCAAACGCATCTAAATTTTTTTGACAAATCACTCTTTATATGCAGATCTGCTCTATTGGCATTCCCCGTGGCCTAGAATGGTAACGAGCTTATTATTTACAATAATTCAATTTCCTTAATACT
>NZ_JAAHIG010000133.1:0-20852 GCF_010692305.1 Moorena sp. SIO4G3
ACACCCGTCCCCTTGCTACCCAAAGACCCGCAACCGTGCTTTGCGCCGCTCTTAAAGCTCGTCAGGATTTTTACGTTCGCGTAGCGTGACTGCATGTCAATCGCATCTGGTTCTCACGGATTCAGTCCTTACAGTGTCGAGCCTGATACCTCTTGGTTTCACACAGATGTGTCAGGCAGCCAGGTGGACAACTGTCACCAAGTCTTTTTTCCAGATTGGTAACAGCTTTTTTTGACTGAAATAACCGGGGTTATCTCTGAGTTCTGGTAGATAAGTAATCAACGGACAAGAATTAACAGCAGTGCGGTTTTCATTCCACCACCGAAAGCGATCGCCCAACTGCCAGTTGTACCAGTACCGACAAATCCGTAGCCAATCATTTAGTTCTAGTTTTTGTTGACTACTTGGATAAGCCTGGTATTGGTAGTTGAGCAGCATCACGATCACCTCCTAGTTTTTATTGCGCTTTACATATTATAGACTGTTCTAAATTGGGTGAGGGACTTTCGTCTTAGGTTTTAGGGAGTAGGGAGATGGGGAGATGGGGAGATGGGGAGATGGGGAGATGGGGAGATGGGGAGATGGGGAGATGGGGAAATGGGGAGATGGGGAGATGGGGAGATGGGGAGATGGGGATTTTATTAGAATTGTTGGCTAATTTCAAAATTAATTAATTCACTACTCTGAAAAACCCTATACTAATCAGGCAATTTGGCATCGTCACTTTTAGGGCTTTTGATAAAGTATTGACATGGTTTTTTTAGGTGACTATAATTCAAGCTAACTCTATTAGTTTAAAAGCGATTATGATAAATCCTAATAATTTATCATCACAAAAAAATCCTGTTGACTATTTCCTACTGTTAAATAAAAAAGGGGTGTATCTGATTTTTGATGCGTGACTCGGTGGTGCGTTACGGGGCAGGCTATCTCAACACTGGCTATGAGGTTGAACATTAGGGCAAGCCCGCCCCTAACGCACCCTACGGACTTTTCCCTGTTCCCTATTATTTTTTACATACTGAACGAGGATACTTTCTGTGACTAATCTTTCTCACCAATTCGCTCTTGTGACTACTGCTGTGGCTTTAACTTCTGCTACTGTTGCGGTTTTACCGGCTGCTGCTGAGCAGATAATTAACCAAGAATTTAGTGGCGAACTTGAATTGTCGGATTTTCCTGATTTTCTGCCAGAGCCTCCTCCTAAAGCTAGAGATTACGAGGGGTTTGTTGAGTACACTACTGAAGGGGAATTACTCTCTTGGTTTCTGGATGTAGAAGGTTTAGAGCAAGTCGGTTCTGATATTACCCTTGAACCGTTGCCTTCTCCTTTTCCTTCTCCTCTTCCTGTTCCTCCTAGAAACTTTATTACTACCTTTGACGCTACCCCTGATAGTTGGATTCTAGATATCGATTTTGGTAGGGCTGTTGATGCCGGGGCTTATACCCTTACCTGGAACAGAGAGTCAGGAATTACCTTTACTCTTGGGGGGTCCCTATTACCTCCAACTGTCTATGTTGATCCCAATCCTACGTTTAAGGAAACCATCACCAAGGATCCTTCAAAGCCAGATGCAACCAGTGTACCTGAACCGGCTTCGGGATTAGCGCTACTGGGACTTAGTGCTTTAGGTGCTGGTTCATTGTTGAAAAGAAAGGATAAATAATTTGAAAAAGCCCCCTAAATCCCCCAAATTTGGGGGATTTTGATAGTTTTATTCCCCCCAAAATTGGGGGGCTAGGGGGGCAAACTCATAGCGATAATTTTGCCTTTATAAGTCCTATTCAATAACAATATAACTGTAAGTATAGAGGAATTTAAGTCCATTTTTATGGACTTTTTTTTGTGATAATCTATAAACTTAATTGCAAGTATACATCCCTGTGATGGTTACCGCAAGTGTAAGTGACTGGATCGATCTCGCCAAGGAACGAACCAAAGATGCAGAGGCTATCCTAAAAAATAGAATTCAGTAAATTGGCGTATAAGTTGATTGGATTTTTCACGGTTGTCACCCTTTGTGATAGTCTAATTTTAGCAAATGTGATCGAGTTATTTTTTGTAGCAGAAGAATAATTCGGCAGAAAGGTTAAAGTTTTACCACCCTAAACTATCTGATCAATTCTTCGGTGCTTGAGATTTTTTTGGAAACTATCCAAAATCTTAATTGCCCACTTAGCGGTGCAATTAACTCAATTTATCTACTTACTCAACCAGGAGAATTCCTTTGATTAATTTTTCTAAACAATTAGGTGTTGTTACTACTGCTATCGCTTTAACTTGTGCTACTGTTGGAGTTTTACCCGCTGCTGCTTACCAGATAATCAAGCACGAATTCAGTGGCACACTTGAATTTTTGTCTTATTCTATATTCCCTGATCCTACATGGAGGTCTATAAGCCCTTTTACTCGTATCGATGTTACTCTGATAGAAGAGTCTATTCCAAAAGCTAAAGATTACGAAGGATTTGTTGAGTACACTACTGAAGGGGAATTACTCTCTTGGTTTCTTGATGTAGAAGCTTCATTGCCACGAGGTTCTGATACGCTTGAACCTTTGCCTTCTTCTCCCACTATTACTTCTCCCACTATTACTTCTTCTACTATTACTTTGGTTCCTATAGACCCTCCTCATATTATTCCTTGTTTTAGCATTGATCCTTGTATTCCCGTTGACCCTCGCCCTAGTATCCTTTTTTTCTCTACCCCTGATAATTGGACTCTAGATATCGATTTTGGGAGGTATTTTTTAGGAGGTGGTCAAACTCTTACCTGGAATAGAGAGTCAGGAATTAGGTTTACTCGTGACTCAGGGTCATTTTTGTCAACTACCTATGTTGATCCCAATCCTAATTTTAAGGAAACTATCACCAACGATCCGTCAAAGCCAGATCCAACCAGTGTACCTGAACCTGTGTCTGGATTAGCGCTACTGGGAGTTATTGCTTTAGGTGCTGGTTCAGTTTTGAAAAAAAAGGATAAATAATAAGGGATTGTTTTTGAGGATTATTTCAGAGTTATAGACCCTAATTATAGAGCAAGTTTAGTCCATTATTATGGACTTTTTTTTTTGTTCTAGTATATAAAAATAATTACTATTATAAATAGCTGTCTTGATGCAATAGCGAGTGGGGGAAACCCCCAAGACCGCGCTGCATCGCTATAATGGCTATCGCAACTCTAAGTGAATGGAGCAACATCGCGAAAGAAAGAACAAAAAAGCCAGAGGCTATCCTAAAAAAAAAGCAGTCAGTAATTTGGCGTATAAGTTGATTTAACTTTTCACGGTTGTCACCCTTTGTGATAGTCTAACTTTAGCAAATGTGATCGAGTTATTTTTTGTGGCAGAAGAATAATTCGGCATAAAGGTTAAAGTTTTACCAGGTTAAATCCTCTGATCAATTCTTCGGTGCTTGAGTTTTTTTGGAAACTATCCAAAATCTTAATTGCCCACTTAGCGGTGCAATTAACTCAATTTGTCTACTTACTCAACCAGGAGAATTCCTTTGATTAATTTTTCTAAACAATTAGGTGTTGTTACTACTGCTATCGCTTTAAGCTCTGCTACTGTTGGAGTTTTACCGGCTGCTGCTGAGCAGATAATCAAGCACGAATTCAGTGGCACACTTGAATTGTTGTCTTCTTCTAGATTTTTTTCGTCAGAGCCTCCTCCTCCAACTAGAAATTACGAGGGGTTGGTTGAGTACACTAATCAAGGGGCATTACTCTCTTGGTTTCTTGATGTAGAAGGTTTATCTCGACAAGGTTTTGAGAGGGCTGAATTGTGGCTTTTTTGTTCTACTATTACTTCTCCTACTATTACTTCTCGTACTATCACTTTTGTTACTATAAACCCTCCTCCTCCTCCTCCTCCTCCTCCTTTTCGTCCTTGTATCTTTAAAGCTACCCCTGATAGTTGGACTCTAGATCGCGATTTTGGTAGAGCTCTTGATAGAGGAGGTCAAACCCTTACCTGGAACAGAGATTCAGGAATTACGTTTAATATTGGGGGTACTCGAGGAACTGATATTACCTATGTTGATCCCAATCCTAATTTTAAGGAAACTATCACCAACCTTCCCTCAAACTGGGTTAATGTTGATCCTAATCCCAATTTTAGCGAAACCATCACCAACCTTACCTCAAAGCCAGATATAACCAGTGTCCCTGAACCTGTGTCTGGATTAGCACTGCTGGGAATTAGTGCTTTAGGTGCTGGTTCATTGTTGAAAAGAAAGGATAAATAATTAAGATCTTGCACCAAGTTTAAACTTTATCTGTAAAGGTAGGAAACAGGGAACAGGGAATAGGGAATAGGGAACAGGGAATAGGGAACAGGTAAAAAAAATTTGTTTACCTAATTAGCCTACAGACCACTATACAAAAAAAAGCGATCGCTTTTTTTTTACCCTTAAAATACCCCCCCAAAAAAAATTTTCAAAACCCTTGACAATTAAATTTATAATCATTACAATAATCACATAAACAAATTCAAATCTTGACCTATGTCACAAGAATTTATTCCTAACCCCGAAAATAATCCTGAACATCAAATTACCGGAATTAATCCTGAAGATTTTTTCCCAAATAAACAACCTGTTCAGCACATTTTAAAGGGGCCTCGTCAAGCAGTAACTAATACTATTCATACCCTGTCTGCCATGGGCTACGCACAAGCTTCCGAGTGGAGTCCTCTGCAACCTACCGGCATGCCAGGGGAGGTGATTACTATCATCACTAAGTATTGGATGCTACGTTAAAACGTTAGTTTCTGGGGGGGTTGCCCCCCCTTGGGCAAAGGCTCCGGTCTGATAAAATAGGATCATTTCTCGATGGGTTCGGGAACTGAGTGACATAGCGATGCAGCGCGGTCTTGGGGGTTTCCCCCATGAGCGACTGCATCAAGAGAGCGATTTGAATCCACTTAGTGTGGACTTGAAATAGCCGTGGACATTATTTCTACGGCTATTTTTTTTGTTGTTAAGTATCTAATTGAGTAGGGAGTAGGGAGTAGGGAGTAGGGAGTAGGGAAGAAAATTTAAATGTATATCACGGTTACTATAAAATGCTATAACTCTACTAATAACTTTTATGATTAAATCCCTAACTAGATCATGGTTTCTGTGCTTAAGTCTATCCTTAGTGTTAATAGCTTGCAATGCTCTTACCTTTAACAATCAACAGCCAGAAGTGGTGAGCCTAACGGTATCAGTGGCTGCTAGCTTACAAGATGCGATCAAAGCTATCAAATTACTCTACACTAAGGAAACACCAGATGTTACTATTATTTATAACTTTGCATCCTCTGGTTCCTTGCAGCAACAAATCGAACAGGGAGCCCCAGTAGATGTTTTTATTTCAGCAGCTCAGAAACAGATGAATGCTCTGGAATCTAAGGGGCTTTTACTAGAAGGTACAAGGGAAAGTCTTCTTAATAATCAGGTAGTTTTAGTTACTCCTAAAAACGAGACTAGTATCTCTAATTTTAAGGACTTAACTTCTGATAAAATCAGTAAAATAGCAATGGGAGACCCGGAAAGTGTACCAGCTGGACAGTATGCTAAGGAAGTTTTGACTACTCTTAATTTGTTTGACCAGCTCAAACCGAAGTTAGTTTTTGCCAAAGATGTTCGCCAAGTTCTATCTTATGTGGAAACCGGTAATGTGGATGCTGGATTGGTGTATGGAACAGATGCTAAGATATCAAACCAAGTTAAACAAGTTGCTACTGCTCCGCCAGAGTCTTACTCCCGGATTATCTACCCAGTAGCAGTATTAAAGGAGTCTAAAAACCCTGATCATGCTAACCAGTTTGTACAGTTTATTATGGGTGAGTCAGCTAAAAATGTATTTTTGAGGTATGGGTTTACTATGGCGGATAAGGGAGTAGGGAGTAGGGAGTAGGGAGTAGGGAATAGGGAACAGGGAACAGGGAACAGGGAATAGGGAATAGGGAACAGGGAAAAAATATTGTGTATCTGATTAATATGAAAACTGCTATATCGTTGTTGTCAACAGAGCACGAAGTAGAATAAAAACGATGCAGTCGCTACTCCCTGCTCCCTGTTCACTGCTCCTTAAAACCCAATAGTTTGTAACTCACCCAATTGATAACTATTATAATGTAATGGAAGATTTCTCCCCTTTATGGATTTCCCTAAAAACTGCTGGCTTGGCTACTATCTTTGCTTTCTTTATGGGAATTACGGTAGCGGGCTGGATGTTTAGCTATCGAGGGAAAGGTAAAGGAATTATTGATAGTATCTTAACCCTTCCGATAGTGCTACCGCCTACAGTAGTTGGCTTTTTATTACTGTTGTTACTAGGTAGAAATAGCCCAGTGGGACAGCTATTGAGGCAATTAGGAGTATCTGTAATCTTGTCTTGGCCTGCTACTGTGATTGCTGCTACTGTCGTTGCTTTTCCTTTGATGTATAAAACTGTATTGGCAGCCTTCAAACAAGTTAATCAGGATTTGATTAATTGTGCCCGTACCTTGGGAGCTTCTGAATGTAGGGTATTTTGGCAAGTGTTGCTACCTTTGGCTTGGCCAGGGGTGATGGCGGGGACAGTTCTGGCGTTTGCGAGAGCCTTGGGAGAGTTTGGCGCTACGTTAATGCTAGCTGGGAATATTCCTGGCAAAACCCAAACCATTGCGATCGCTATCTTTTTTGCAGCCCAAGCCGGGAGGATGGGGGAAGCACTACTATGGGTGTTGATCATGGTTGCGATCGCTCTTGTGGCAATCACCATCATTAACTATGAAAAGGGAGTAGGGAGTAGGGAGCAGGGAACAGGGAACAGGGAACAGGGAATAGGGAAAAAATCGAATATAGAAGTAAGGAAGGGATCCCCCCTAACCCCCCTTATTAAGGGGGGGACTAGAGCTTTCCTTAATCAGGGGGGAAAAGAGCAGGGAGCAGGGACAAAATCTCACATAGAAGTAAGGAAGGGATCCCCCCTAACCCCCCTTAATAAGGGGGGGACTAGAGCTTTCCTTAATCAGGGGGGAAAAGAACAGGGAACAGGGAAAAAATCTAACATAGAACCAAGTCAAGGACTTTTAGTAGACTTACGAAAAGAGCTAAGCTCTAGCTTTACCTTAGATGCTAAATTTACTGCTAATGGTAAGCCCTTAGGAATCTTAGGGGCTTCTGGTTCTGGTAAAAGTATGACGCTACGGTGTATTGCTGGTTTGGCTACACCCACTCAAGGCCGCATTGTCTTAAACGGAAGAGTTTTGTTTGATTCTAAACAGGGTATTAATCTTCCTCCTCACCAACGTCGCATTGGTTTTGTGTTTCAAAACTACGCCCTGTTTCCCCACATGAATGTCGCTGAAAATATTGGTTTTGGCTTGCAGGAATTTCCGAAATCCCAAAGGAATGAACGGGTATGGAAATACATTGAACTGATGCATTTACAGGGACTGGAAAAGCGCTATCCTCACGAACTTTCTGGGGGACAGCAGCAGCGGGTAGCCTTGGCAAGAGCAATGGCGATCGCACCAGAAGCGTTACTGTTAGATGAGCCCCTTTCTGCCCTTGATACCTATCTCCGGAATCAGATCGAAATGCTACTAACGGAAATTTTCTCTACCTATCAAGGAGCCACTCTTTTCGTCACCCATAAATTAGAGGAAGCTTACCGAGTTTGTGGTAATCTGTTAGTACTTTCCGAAGGAAAGGTTATTGCTTATGACTCTAAAGAAGCTATTTTTGAGCATCCTCCTAGCTTTAGGGTAGCACAATTAACGGAGTGTAAAAACTTTTCTCGGGTTGAAATTATTGACCACCAAAAAATTCAAGCCCTGGACTGGAACTGTAGTCTTTCAGTTGTGGAACCGATCAGGAAATCGTTAGCCTATGTTGGCATCCGTGCCCATCATCTGAGATTTCTAAAAGAGCCAAATCACGACAATACGTTTCCCTGTTGGCTGGTGACGATGAGTGAAACCCAACACCGAGTTACACTTTATCTGAATTTATATACTGCTTCTAGGAATACAGGACTTATAGATTGCCCCCTAAATCCCCCAATTCTGGGGGACTTTGACATCATTCCCCCCCAAAGTTGGGGGGTTAGGGGGGCGGGGGACTTTGACATGATTCCCCCCCAAAGTTGGGGGGTTAGGGGGGCAAAACCAACTAAACTTGGTAAGTCCTACAATCCTCAACAGTATCACCTCCAAGCTGAAGTTTTTAAGGAAAAATGGCATCAGATTAAAGCTTGGCCTGAGCCATGGTATGTGCAGTTAGATGCCTTGAGGTTGATTTTGATGGAGAGTTGATTTAACTATAGAAGTTTTGAATTGGGTGAGGTACAAATTCTTGGGTTTTAGGGAGCAGGGAGTAGGGAGTAGGGAATAGGGAATAGGGAATAGGGAATAGGGAATAGGGAGAGGAAGTGCGATGCTCCTTGGCCTTTGGGCCACGCTACGCGAATGGAGCCGCTACGCGATGAAGCTTCGCTTCCGCTAAAAGCGATTGGCCGTAGGCCACGCCAAAGGCGATCGCAAAAAATCCCAAGCAGAATCTGGTAAAGTAAGATGTGTGGAACAAGAGAACGTTTTGCCATGGCACAACCTAGCTGAGGAAGTTGGCCATAATAAAGATAGAACACAATAGCCCGTTAAGAAATACGTTCAGAATCCATCACCATGGCACAAAACCCCTTTACCGTAGGACAAGCCGTTTCCCCAGAACGCTTTGTGGGACGAGAGTCTGAGATTGAAATAGCATTCGATCAAATCTCTAGTCGTGGTAATCTGGCAGTTTGGGGTGGACCTGGAATTGGCAAGACTTCCTTCTTAGAACGATTGACATCACCTGATGTCTGGCACCTACAAGGCCAAGATCCAGAAGCAGCTGTAATTGTACTTCTAAATTGTCTAAGTATTCAACCGTTTAATGCTGATAGCTTCTGGCGGCAAATCTTGACCGAGAGCAAAAGTCAACTAGACAGTAATCCAACGCTACAGACTGATATTGACCAATTACTTGCTCCAGAAAAAGTCACTTCCAGTCATCTACGGCAGCTATTACGGAAGCTTGGAGAATCCCAGAAATTTTTACTATTGCTAGTGGATGACTACGATGTTGCTTTGCGTACAAACGACGGTTACCAGGAAGCTGATATTGAAGCCTTTGTGAATGAATGTCGCAGTATTGCGAATTCTGGTATCGAAAGGAAATATATCTCAATGATTGTAGCATCGTCTCGACGTCTGAGTGAATTGGGACCTCAACTCACCCCAGATAAATCGCCTTGGTATAACCATTATTTATATCAACCACTCAAGCCCTTTACGGATAGCGAAGTGGCTGAGCTACTACAAGATATGCCAATTACACTAGAGTTACGAGACGGAATTCGGGAAATTGCTGATGGCAATCCCACCTTGCTACAGAATGCTGGTTATCTTCTATATCAAGAATTGCGAGCTAATCGGGTACCTGACCTTAAGACATTTACTAGAGATTTTCTAAGTGCAACTGAACATTTTTTTAAAGCTACTTGGGAGCTTTGCAATGATCTAGAGAAGATTTTACTAATGCTAATTGCTTTGTGTAGCCTAGAAGGTCGATTATCCGATAAGCGCTATGCTCTGAGGGGCATTGATACTATTTTTAGCCAAAAAGAGATAGAGCTGAATGCCTTAGAAATGAGAGGAATCATCAAACGAGAAGAGCAAGCAGCGAAAGCAACTTACTCCTTTGCCTCATCAGTAATGGAGTGGTGGGTGATTAAAAATATTGAAAACAGTACCGAAACCGAGTTACAAGGGCGTCAGAAGGTATTTATTAACCTGATGAGTCATAAGCAAGCAGAAAAGGTTAAAGATATCATTCGTTTAATGTGGAAACATAAAGGTATAATACCAGATATCTTTGAATGGAGTGGGAAGTTAATAGCTGCTATCCCGAAAGGAGCAATTAAAAGCTAATCACTTTCACAAATAGGAAACCTTGCTCTAGCATTTACCAATGACTTATAAAAAATGATTAACGTTTTTTACATTACCTAAAATCCCTCTGTACTTGATTAACTCTTGCCTCTTGCCTTTTGCCTCTTGCCTTTCCTTAAGGAAGTATGTTCACAACTCAAATCAAAATGCTATATGACCACAGCAACAGTTCGGAGGAATCCTTATATTGTTGGTTCAGCTATCTCTGAGCCAAAGTCTTTCTTTGGCAGGGAAACGTTGATCGAATTTGTCGAGGATAATTTAAACCAGGGTGAAAGGGTTATCCTGTTGCATGGTCAAAGACGGATTGGCAAATCATCGGTTCTTTTACAGATTCCCAACCTTGTTCAATCGGAGCAATTTGTCTTCATTTATTTTAATCTTGAAGACAAAGGGCACTTAGCCCTCAGCAATGTATTGCATCTCCTGGCTGAGACAATTATCAATCACCTTATCAATCACCTTAAGCTAGAGTTGGACGATGGTAAACTACCAACTGAAGAAGATTTAGCAACCAATCCCAGTATCTTCTCCCATAATTTTTTGCCTGAAATTTATCATGGTTTAGGGGAAAAGACTATAGTACTAATGTTGGACGAGTTTGATGTCTTAAATAACTATGATCCAACCTCTTCAGTTCAAACCTTTTTTCCTTATTTACAATCTCTGTTAAGTCAACATGAGCAACTAGTGATCATCCCAGTGATAGGGCGTCAGCCGGATGATCTAACAAAGCTGCTGAGCTTATTCAGAAGAGCACCAACCTATAAAATTGGCTTACTTAGTCTCCAAGATACGGAAAAATTGATTACTGAGCCAGCCAAAGGGTCGTTAGTCTATAGCCAGGATTCAATTAAAGCAATTATTGACTTGTCCGCAGGGCATCCCTATTTCACTCAATTGCTCTGTTATGCACTGTTTGTACGAGCCAGAACTGAACAGAAGCAGCAGATTACTCCTGGGGATGTTGAAGCAGTTGTGGATCAGGCCATTGAACTTGGTGCGGGAGGATTGGGCTGGTTTCGAGAAGGGCTGCCAATCCCGGAACGGGTAATATTTTCAGCGGTGGCAGAAGCCCAGAAAAAACACGATCAGTTTATCGAAGAACCATTGGTGATTCTGAAAAAGTGTGGCGTTGTTGAAACCAAGTCATTAATACAGGCAGAGAGCCAACTGGTTGAATGGGATTTTTTGGATTTTGCACAAGAATTAAATTTATTATCAGACACTGGTGATAGCTATCGGGTGAAAGTTGAATTGGTACGTCGTTGGTTAATTAAGCAACATCCTATCCAACGAGAGATCTGGGAATTGGAAAAGCTTGAACCAGCAGCCCATAGCGTCTACCAATCAGCCACTGATTTACAGCGCTACAACTTGTTGAAAAATGCCATTCCCCTTTATGAGCAAGCGTTGTCAATCAATCCCAACTACTTCAAGGCTCTGTTTGAACTAGCTGAGGGATATTTGGAAACCCGAGATTTTAGTAAAGCAGTGGCGCTTTACAAACGAGCCTATAAGATTGACTCAAATCGTGTAGAAGAAGACTATGTGCGATCGCTCCAAGGTTACGGGCTAGATTTAATGGCTCAACGAAAGTTTGAACTGGCCAAGGAGCAGTTTGCACCAATCTGGAGAATTCAACCTGACAATGGGTTAGCGGAGCAGAAACTAAAAGAAATTGAAACCTATCAAGAAAAATTCTATCGGGAAGGGTTAGATATTAGGGAATTTTTCAGAGCTTTGAGTCTTGCACGAACAATTAACGTAGATGATCCCGAGGAGCAAAGATACTATATAGATTTTTATGCAGTTCGCGGCAACCAGTTTAAAAGTCTGCTGCGGACAATTACTCTCCTTTCACCAGATGAACCAACCTGTCAACTTTTTACAGGTCATATTGGCTGCGGCAAAACTACAGAATTATTGAGACTTAAGGCGGAATTGGAAGAACAAGGATTTCATACCGTTTACTTTGAATCTAGTCAAGATATTGACATGGCAGATGTGGCTGTGACTGATATCTTGTTATCCATTGTCCGTCACATCAGTGTGAACTTGGAGGAAGCCGGTATTAACCTAAAACCGGGAGGATTATTTAACAAAATGGTCGCAGAATCTGTTGATATTTTTGAAAGTTTAATGAATATAAGTGATGAGAATAATTATTATTTGCATGAAACTAATTTTGCTATTAATGTTATAACTAAAAATAGTCCCCCGCTTCGCAGTCAGCTAAGAAAGTATGTAGAGCCACGTCTAAATAGGCTTATCAAAGCAATCAATCTTGAGCTAATACAGCCTGGGATAGAAGAATTAAAACGAAGGGGAAAGGAAGGACTAGTAGTAATTGTCGATAATCTTGACCGAGTGGATAATAAGCTAATTTCTAAAGAGCGTACTCAAGCAGAGTATTTGTTTATTGATCGAGCAGAGCAGTTGAAGCAGCTAAGCTGCCATGTGGTTTATACCATGCCATTGGCCTTAACCTTATCAAAAGAGTTTGGTAAGCTCAGAAATTATTTTGGAACAGCTCCCAAAGTTTTACCGATGATTCCAGTAAGACTACGAGATGATAGCGAGTGTCATGAAGGCATGGAACTAATGCGACAAGTGATTTTATCAAGAGCATTTCCTAACCTTCCTCCAGAGGAACGAATTCAGGCAATCTCAAAAGTTTTTGATAGTCCTGCAACTTTCGATAAACTGTGTGCAATTAGTGGTGGTCATGTACGTCAATTGCTACAACTGATCGTCGATTGTCTTCGGGAAGAAGAGCTACCTTTATCCCGAACTTGTTTGGAAGGCGTGATTAAGCAAAGAGTTAATGAATTAATTATTGCCATTAGTGATAATGAGTGGGAGTTATTGAACAAAATAGCAAAACAAAAAAATGTAAGAGGAGAGGAAGAGTATCAAATGATACTTAAAAGTATGTTAGTCTTTGAATATCACTATCATGGTGAGCGCTGGTTTGACATTAATCCTGTTTTAAGAGAAGCAGATAAATTCAAAGAAATAAGTATAAACCATGAGGAATACATAGAAATAACAAGTATGTACGATGAGGACATTATGTTTTGAATTCGTCTTTGAATATCACGATCAGGGTGAGCGCTGGTTTGACATTAATCCTGTTTTAAGAGAAGCAGAGGAATTCAAAGCAAGAAGTAGGAGATTGAAGGATTGAGGGATTGAGTGACGTTGTATAGCAGGGAGTAGGGAGTAGGGAGTAGGAAAAAATCCTGTGTAGCTCACAGAAGCGACAAGGTTTTGAAAAAAGCGTACCCTAAATATTAGAAGAAGGACGAAAGACTCGTTCAAAGGGTTGTTTGCGATAGCGTCGATAGATATCAAAATCCTTATCCAAAGTAGCGATCGCCGCAATATTCAAACGTTCAGAAATTGCTATAAGAGACAAATCAGAAAAATCACCAGGCAAGTCAGCATACTGGGCGTTTAGCTCAGCGATACGGGCAAAGTCTTGCAGTAAGAGCGACTCACACTCATAGATGTTATTCGCCAGATGAGTTAGAAATTCATTCTGCACCCGCCAATCAGACCCTAGCAACCATAGCACTTCTGTAACACAACCTACCGTTGTAACTAACCGACTGGTACAACTGCTAAAAAACTCAACCACCTGACTATGATGTTGATCGGCTGAATCATAGAAAGCCACCAACAAGCCTGTATCCACCAAAATAGCAGGATGATAGGTCATACTTCTCGTTGATGGCTTGCCCGTATCCGAGAAGCAATAATCTCTCTACGAGTGTCCCGATCAGATAGATTACCCACCGATAGCAAATGTTTAGGCATTCCTCCCATTCGTTCTAAAACCGATTTTTGGGATTGAAAATTTTGGCGATAATCCCGCAGCAATTTTTTGATCAACTCACTGCTAGTTGTTTTTTCCTGACTTAAAATTTCAACTAAATACTGTTCTGCCTCTTGATCCAGACTCACATTCAACATCACGTTTTACTCCATGGTACTGTTGCCTTCTTTCAATCTTACAATTTTCTAGACCTCATTGGGTTTTCATCAAGAGCCTTTTGTAATTGAGAAATTACAGTCTCTGCTGACTGAGGTCGTAACTTGCCCTGTTGAAATGTAGCAATCGATTCTTTGGCATCCTCAGCAATTTCCTTACGACGGGATTCAATCAGACGGTTTTGGATGATTTCAACCAGCATAGCCTGCTGTTCAGGAGGCAGTTGACTGACGGTGTTGAGGGCTTGTTCAAGGGAAGTTGTCATTGGCTTAACAAAGAGGTTTGGTCAGTAGATTCAATTCTATCGGATTGAATACTTACACGCTTGCGCCGAATCGAAGATCGAAGTTGGAGTCGCTACGGGAACGCATTCTCTTGTAGCTTGGTTTGAAGCAAGGAAACCCAACACTATCTTTTGGCTTGGGAATCGCTACCATTGCCAATCCTCTTCATCCCAAGAATTTTCAATCCGATCATCAATTAATAATTCATCATCACCATTTTCTGCCATTTCTTTAAACGCTTCTTCCCATCCTTGACGAGAGTGGGATACTGGCGAAATGATCACCTTCCCATCTTCTACTGTTATTTCAACTACATTGGCTAAACCACATTCTTCAATAATTGCTTTAGGAATTCTAATTCCTTGGGAATCTCCAATACGTACAATGGCAGCTTTCATCAGCTTAATTACTTTTGATGGATAATTCCTATTTTATAGCAATCCTAAATCAATTGTGATAATTTTTGTCCCCTGTTTCCTACTCCCTACTCCCTACTCCCTAATCCCTGTTCCCTGTTCCCTATTCCCTATTCCCTTTACTATTTTAATTGAAGCTCCAATATCCCAGTTAGACATGCTCCTCAACCCAACTGCGGTCAAAGATGGATTCATAAATCCGGTTATTGACTCTCAGACATCCCTTTTGCTTCACCACTAACCCAGACAACAGCAATTCCTTTTCCTCTGGACTGTCAACAGCCACCACTTCTCCCTGGTCCACAATTTGTCGATAGATTTCCAGTAGCCCTACAGATTGTTTACTCTCCAGGATGCGATCGCGTATAGTTCTCAAATGCTCTGGTTCATCCTGGGATTCCCAATTTTCGATCACCTTGGTTCGCACCAAATTTTCAATCCATTCACCTTCGTCGTTGGTAGGGATAGCAGATGAAGTACTGCGGATGAATTGACAGATCTTTTGGGTCAAAAAAGGCTGACCACTCGTCCATGCTAACAGTTCTTTGAGCAGTGTTTGAGGATTGCTGACTTTCTCTGCTAATCCTTGAAGCAAAGGTTGAGCTTCATGCTCTTTAAAGCCCTCCAGTTGAATCGCTTGACCAATATTAAAAGGAGTTCTTTTGTGGTCAGTAATTAAGCCAGAGGGAGTAGCAACCCCAAACAGAGCAAAGGTTAAATTGCCATAGTCTCGATTGATCGTACGCTGATTATAGCAGGAGCGAATCAGAGCAAAAAAGTCATTAACTGGAAAATTCAAGCCCAACACGCTATCAACTTCATCGATAAAAACTACCCGTTTATTCGGTAAACTGTTATCTGGTTGATCAACCTCACCCAGCAAGACTTCTTCTATAAATTGACTTAACCGCTGAACCGTAGAAATATCTGCTCGTTCATTCCACCACTTTTTTAAATTCACCTTTCTTAGTAAACCAAAACTTCGCCATAGCTCTACTGCCAATCCCTTATACCATTGGTCAGGGGTAACATTTTCGCTGCCAATCCGAGTCAGGTCGATTGCCCCGCAGCTAATCCCCTCATTGTTCAGGTGGTTAATCATACGTACCATCAGGCTTGACTTACCCATCTGGCGGGGATTGAGAATGTAACAAAACTTCCCTTGCTTTAATGATTTATAGAGATTTCTGTCAGCAGAACGCACCACATAAGTGGGAGCATCCATCGGTAAACTTCCCCCCACTTGATAATCAAAATTCGACGCTTGTTCGTCACTCTTGAGTAACTCGTTTTCAAATATTAGTTCCGCTTGAGTAGCTTTGAGAACGTCCAGAGTTTGAGATAGTTCTTGAGTGCGCTCTTCTACTTTAAGCTCTAGATTGCGGTTATAGTCTTCTAACTGTCCATAGAGACGAGCATTTTCAATAGAGATAGCAGCTTGAGCAGAAAGCATTCTTAAAACTTCAATGCGATCGCTGGTAAATGCGTCTGTAGTTAAATTATTTTCTAAATATAAAATACCGCTTAGTTTGCCTTGATTTAACAAAGGACTACAGATAATCGATTTGGGTTGAGTGGCAACAATGTAGGGGTCACGAGTAAATTGTCCTTGATTAGCAGCATCACTTAAAACTAAATTTTCCTGGGTGCGAGCCACATAATTGATGATAGAGACTGACAATATCGGGGTTTGACTAGCAGCATCCACAGAGTCTACTGGCAGGGATTGCAGTGTAGTCACCTGATTATAATCCACTGTTCCTTCAGCTTCAATTACCCAGTTACCGTCTTTATCCAGTATCAGAAAACCTTTTTGAGCCCCAGCATTTTCAATCATGATTTTCATTAACTTTTCCAGCAACTTGTCTGGGATAATTTCCCCAGAAATAGTTTGCGATGCTTTGAGAATGCTATTGATATCCAAAACACCGGATGTAGTGTTACCTGAGTCGGTAATTGACGGATTTAAGCTAGTTTGAATACTATTTCTTGAAACTGTAGCTAAAAATTGTGGGTATCGAGCTTCCAAATCCTTTACCTTAGCCACAGCTCCCCAGCCTTGATAAGTATAGTGGGCATCTTGTAAGTAGTGGCGAGCAACGTGGTTTTGGTTTCTAGCTAAATAGAATTTGCCTGCTAGTTCATAAGCTAGGGCTTCGTCGTTGAGATAGTCGTTTTTATGGGCTAAAGTAATAGCGCGGTCGTAATAGTCTCTAGCTTCGCTATCTTTGCCTAAAACTCGGGCTCGTTCAGCTTCGACTAGATAAAATTTGTGTAAAAAATTCATCGGAGCTTGCTTTGCCCAGAGTTCCATTTTTTCTTGTTTAGCAGCAACCTTGGTCAAAATTTCTGCTCTTTCAGTCTCTGAAGCATCAGGATAAAATGCTAGCCGAGCCAGGGCATCATAGAAGTAGGCAGTGGTAAGGATGAATGATGAGCCAGCATTAGCAGCATATTCTTCAAACTGGTCGGCATTTTCAACCGCTTGCTCAAATTCCTGGAAAAGATAACACAGAGCGAGTTTATGGGAATAAGCGTGCATCAGTGCCGTGCGATCTCCACTGGCTAGATGGACTGCTATCATCTTTTCTTCATCATATGCTTCACCAATCAAACGGCAGGGATTTTCTGCTTCTCCCATCAAGTTAAGGATAGCCTGCATATAAGTTTGAGTCCAATGAAGGTAAGCTTCCTGCTGAATTTGAATAGTAGCTGCAATTGCTTTTGCCGTCTCTTTTTTAGCATCCGTCAGTTCCACGCCACTTAGGTAAAAAGCGTAGGCATAGGTAACCATAGCACTAGCAGCATATTCAATATCTCCAGTTTCTATCCCACTTTGATAAGCTTCCATGGAAACAGATGATGTCTCCCTGAGCGGTTCCTTCCAATGCTTGAGCTGCAACTTATATGCTGTATAAGTTCTGGCTTTAAATGTTTTATCTTTGAATCGTTCTATTAACTTCAAAGCCAGTTGACCAAACTGATAGCCAGCCTCAAGCTCTCCTCTTAAGCAGAGGATAAGCCCGTAACCGGCATAGGGAAAAGCGGAATCAGCTGAATGACCATACTGAATCGATAAATTCACCTGTCGGCACCAAATTACCAAGCTGAGTTGATTCATTGCTATGTAGGCAGGGCTCAACAAGTAGTTCATAACCCGCATAGCTGCTAGTTTATGGGGATCGGTCATTTGGGGTAAGTCGATTAGCTGCTGGGCTTGCCTGCCCCCCAAGGCAGACTTGATCTGCTCTATCTCTCCCGTCAGATCAGATTGGCTGGATTGTTCAGGTAATTCGACCCCAAGTAACTTCAGAACTTCTAGCCCAGTTTTGATTGCTTCTATAAATTTTATTTGAGCACAATAGGCTTGCATTTTGACTTCATAGACTTTGACTTTGTCTAGCAATGTTTGGGCTTTTTGCAAGACTATCTCAGTCAAGGGCTCCATTTCATCGTAGTTGGCAATTGTATAAGCTGCTTCTGCTGCCTCCACATACAAATCTAAGCTCAGGTTATACTGGTGCGACCAACTCTGGTTACCTAATAAACTTAAGCCGGTCTGGAGATAATTGAAACCAGGTTGATGAGCAGCTGAAGATTTGGCTTTTTTGCCTGCCCGCAGATTTAATCGAGCTAACTCATCTCGCTCTGTTTGTCCCTCAATTAGCTCCTGGCCTTTGTTCAACTGGTTAACAATTTTAAACAGCTTCTGCTCAGATTCTTCAGAGGATGTATTTTGCAGTAACAACTTGCCAATGCCCAGATGTACTGCCTGTGTATCTGCTTTGGAAATGAGGGAGTAAACTGCTTGTTGGATACGGTCGTGGGCAAATTTGTATTCTACAACTAACTGATTTGACAACCCTTCTACATCAAGTTCCACCAACTGGTAGGCATAGCTAAGGGGTACAATTAGACCAGATTGGAGTGCTGACCGTAAATCCGTTGCAGTTTCCCCTATAGATTTTTCATAGATGACTGCCAGTGTTTTCAGGTCAAACTGGTTCCCTATACAAGCTGCTAATTTTAATACTGCCTGAGTTTTTGTGGGTAATGCTTTGACTTTTTTAGTCATCAAATCCACCACATTATCTGTAATTGGTTGCGCTTTTATTTTGTCTATATCCCACTGCCATTTTTCAAAGCTGTAGTTAAAATACAACCAGCCTTCAGAATACAGATATTTTAAGAACTCATTTATGAAGAACGGATTTCCACCCGTTTTTTCCTGTATCAATTGGGCAAGCTGCTTGGCAGTTATTGAATCTACAAAAAGCGTATCAACTATAAGTTGTGTAACATCGGTTAAGGCTAAGGGGGGAAGTAGTATTATATTAATAATTACCCTGGCTTTTTCAAGCTGTTCCAAGCTTTGAGTCAACGGATGTGCTTCGTTTACTTCATTATCCCGATATGCCCCAATTATAAACAAATATTTATTGTCTCCTGCTGTCATCAGCCGTTGAATTAATTCCAGAGAAGCTCTATCTGCCCACTGTAAATCGTCAAGGAAAATGACTAACGGATGTTCCGGTTGAGTGAATATCTTAATAAATTTTTTAAAAACAAAATTAAAGCGATTCTGCAGTTCTGTTGGCGGAAGCTCTGGGACAGGTAGTTGTGGACCAATAATAAGTTCTACTTCAGGAATAACTTCAATGATTACCTGTCCATTTTTCCCTAATTCCCCTTGCAGCTTCTCTCGCCAATTGTTAATCTCTTGCTCACTTTCTGTGAGTAACTGTTGTACTAATGACCGAAATGCCTGAATTAAGGAAGCGTAAGGAATATTTCGTTGAAACTGGTCAAACTTACCAGAAATAAAATAGCCATGTTGGCGAGTCAATGGCTTATATACCTCCTGTATTAATAAGGACTTGCCAATACCGGAATACCCCGAAACCAGCATAATTTCACTAGCTCCTTGGCTGACTCGATCAAAAGCAGCTAATAGGGTAGAAATCTCCTGTTCTCGCCCATACAGTTTTTGTGGTATTTGAAATTGATCGGAAACCTTGTGCTGATCGATCACGAAAGCATCAATTTGCCCTTTGGTTTGCCACTGTCTGAGACATTCTTCTAAATCTGCCTTGATCCGATAGGCTGATAGATAGCGTTCTTCAGCATTTTTCGCCATCAATTTTAACAGGAGCGCCGAAAGAATTGGTGGAATGTCTGGTTTTAGTTCTTGTGGTGGTGTCGGTTGTTTAGCAATATGACAATGCACTAATTCCAAAACATCATTGCTGGGGAAGGGTAACTGTCCCGTCAGCAATTCATAAAAGGTCACCCCCAGGGAGTAAAAATCAGTGCGGTAATCGATGGCTCGATTCATGCGACCCGTTTGTTCTGGGGAAATATAAGCTAGGGTTCCTTCTAATACATTCGGGTTGCGAAAGGTTGAGATTTCTCGCGACAGTGTGGTTGAAATACCAAAATCAATTAGCTTAAGCTTACCAGTATTCTGATTTAAGATAATATTTGATGGGTTAATATCTTTGTGAATAATATGCTGCTGGTGAACCTGACCGAGAATGTCAACAATCTCAATGGCCAGGTGGAGAAACTCAGCAATTGTGAATTCCTGCTTCGGAATGATCCGATTGAGAGATTCGCCGCCAAAATCTTCTAACACCATTACCCAGTTAGTTTCTAGCTTTTCCCAGCTGTAAACATCGATTACACCGGGTAGGTTAATAGTTTGGGTTGTTTCATACTCTCGCTTGAACCAAGCAATCCTTTCAGGGGAAGGATAAGCCTGTTTGAGCATTTTAACGATAACAGGTTGGTGATCTGCTCGCCGATGTCCCCGATAGACTAGGGAGTTGGTGCTCTCATGGAGTTTTTCCGTAACTTGGTAACCTGATAAATCACGCATACTTATCTCCTTTATAGGAGTTTTGATCAGCTCAAACCGCACTGGTTGTGGTTTGAGCTGATCAAATAATAATCCATTTGCCCAATTGTACAAAGTTATGAGTGATTTACAGCAATTTTCGCCCCCCTAGGGCGTGTTTTCAAAGTTTTCCGCAAGATTATGATCCCCCCCAGCCCCCCTTAAAAAAGCTATGCATTAGTCACATCTTTCTTAACATAATGGGACTTGACACCAGAAGTGGTTTTGGGGGAAAGTAGAAGCCAAGTCTGTGCGATATCATGCAGTCGTCGCAGACCCGGCCATTGGGTT
>NZ_JAAHIG010000134.1:0-20698 GCF_010692305.1 Moorena sp. SIO4G3
CCTGGTCGCAATGGTTTACATAGTCTTCGGGGGGCGCTGGTTTTGGCAGCAGCTGACTCCGAAGGTCTAACTCTAATGAATATAGTGCGCCAGTTTCCCACCGAGGGCATGTTGATTGATACTGAGTATATCTTTGATGTCCGAAAAGAGCTAGCTACCCTATTTCGATATCGAGATGCAGCCGTGAATGCGATCGCAAACCAAGCCAACCGAGAAGCGGCTGCTGAGAATACCATTGATGTCTCCCAGTTAACAGACTTACAACAAGCAGGTCCTTATAACTTCACAGAGCAAGTCATCACCCTTTCCGGTCGCCGCCGTCAATCCCCTCTAGGGTTATCCGGAGAAACCAAGTTTGAGGTTGCTTTGTACTTACCCAAAGGCAATCCAAAACCAGCCCCCTTAGTAGTCATGTCCCATGGCTTTGCCTCAGATCGCAACCATTTCACCTATTTAGCAGAACACTTAGCATCCCATGGCATTGCTGTAGCGGTTCCTGAACACGTCGGGAGTAATGTTGAATATTCTCAAGCTGTACTACAGGGACTAGCCAATGGAATCAATCCGGTAGAGTTTATTGAACGACCCTTAGATATTAGATATGTACTCGATGAGCTGGAAGACCTCTCTAAATCTGACCCTAATTTTGCTAATCAGCTGAATCTCGAACAGGTAGGTGTGATTGGTCATTCCTTCGGGGGTTACACAGCTTTAGCCGTAGCAGGTGCAGAAATTAATGATTTAAGACTGCGCCAAGTGTGTCCTGATCAAGACCCAACCTTCAATCTCTCTGTACTGCTCCAATGCCGTGCCAATCGCTTACCCCCGTTTAATTATGACTTGCAGGATCCACGGGTCAAAGCAGTAATCGCTGTTAATCCTATTACCAGCACAGCCTTTGGTCCAGCTAGCTTGGGTAAAATTCAAGTGCCAGTCATGATTATGGCAGGTAGCCACGACATTGTAGCACCCACTGTCCCAGAACAGATTCACCCCTTCATCTGGCTCAATACCCCAGAAAAATATCTGGCAATGATTGTTGATGGCAACCACTTCTCCACTAGTGGTGCATCGGGGGACGATTTTGCCCTGTTTCCTAGAGAATTACTTGGTTCCAATCCTCAGGTCGGACTTTCTTACCTAAAAGCCTTAAGCTTAGCTTTTGTTAATACTCATATTCGGGATTTGCCAAACTATCGACCTTACCTCAGTGTTAGCTATGCCAAATTCCTCTCTGAGAATTCCCTAGAGCTACATTTAGTCAAATCTTTAACTCCAGAACAACTAGAGGAATCCTTTGGCAGTCAACCTCCCGAAAGTATCATACCACAAATCGCAATTGAGCCAATACCGAAGCCTTCAGAAACAGTTTTAGACCAAATTAAACGAACTGGCACCATAAAAGTTGGTATTAGAAAAGATGCTGCTCCTTTCGGCTACATTGATACCAACGGAGAGTGGAAAGGGTATTGCTTTGACCTACTCAATTCCTTAAAAGATAAGGTTGCCCAACAACTCAATAAACCCATAGAACTAAAAGTTGTTGCCATTCAATCAACATTGGAAAATCGCTTTGCTATTGTCCGAGATGAAACTGTCAATTTGGAGTGTGGCCCTAATACCATTAGGAGTGATATTGAAGGGATAAAATTCTCGACACCATTTTTTATTACTGGCACACACTTGTTAGTGGATTCTCAACAACCAAGACTCTTCAATCGTTACGAAAGCCTTGACAGTTTAAAAATTGGAGTACTTCCCAGTAGCCTAACAGAAACATTTATTGAGCAAACCTATCCTAATGCTCAGAAAATAGTTTTTCCTGGAGACATAGGTAGATCTCAAGGAGTCAAAGCATTAGTCAATAGCCATATTGATGCCTTTGCAAGCGATGGCATTTTATTAATTGGAGAAGTCACCAGACAAGGACTCTCCTCATCCCAGTACACCTTATCTCCAGATCAGCCACTGACCTGTGATTTCTATGGCATGATTCTCCCTAAGAGTGATCCGCAATGGCAACGTATTGTCAACTCCTTTATTGAAGGCGAAAAAGCTAAAGAAATTTGGGGGAGATGGTTTACAAATTTGTTTCCCTATGTCTTATTAAATCTCGAGTATTGTATTGATAAGTAAAATGTAATTCTGTCTAGGAGATCCATCATTCTTTTTTAGCGGTCACCATAAAGGAACGTCGCCTTCCAGGTACTGAACGGGGTGCGATTTGGACTGAGTAACGTCCATAATTTGCTCTTATTTCTCCAGGTTGGATCACTGATGCATTCCACCCATGATCAGCAAATAATTCTTCTGGTTCGTCTGTGCCAAAACGCCAATTTTTACTAATTAATCCCTTCTGGGTTTTAGAGCCTATCTGCCACGACTTTACACTTATTAAATCTGCACCCAAATAACTGCCTTTGACACTGATATCAGAAATTGTTTGCAGTAATATATTTATCTCTTTTTTATCCAGATACATCAATAAACCTTCCATCAACCAAACTGTAGGTTCATTAGATTTATATCCATATTTTGTCAATAAATGCACCCAAGGTTTTTGCAAATCTGTGGCGATGGAATAGCGATGACATTTAGAAGGAATATCCTTAAGAATTGCTTCTTTGCGAGACATGATTTCTGGTAAATCAATCTCGTATACACATAGTTCAGGTGGTAATGGTAGACGATATGCTCTAGTATCGTACCCCACCCCTAAAATTACAATTTGACGTACCTCTGGTATTACAGATATTATAAAATCATCAAAAAATTTAGTTCGCACTGCCACAAACTGGATGCGAAGGGTATTTGATTTCGGGTCTTTACCGTCTTGTTTTTCCCAATAATCCATCAAAGACTGTATTTCCTTAGACCCAACTAACTGAGCAGCAAAAGGATCGTCAAAAAGTCGGTCTGCCCTTTTCGATTCAATAGCACGTTTCGCCGCCATTACTACTGCGGTACGACAGACATCATTTTTGATTTCTGGTATTTTTTCGGCTTTTGCTGCCAGTTCGTTTTCCATAATTTACAATTTACTGCTTGATCATGAAATTAAGGACAACCTTGCTGAGATACTGTACCATCGGGCATCGTGGCATTACACAAATTAGCCCCAGTCAAATTAGCCCCAGTTAAATTAGCCCCCGTTAAGTTAGCCTCGGTTAAATTAGCCTCGGTTAAATTAGCCCCACTTAGATTAGCATTTTGTAAGTCAGCATAACTTAATTTGGTTCTATACAAATAGGTATTACTTAAATCAGAGCTAGCCATGCTCGCACCGGTTAAATCCCCCAAACTTAATGTGGCTCCTTTTAAATTAGCCTCATATAAGATTACCACAGGAGCAAAAACCTTATCTAATTTAGCATTTTCTAATGTAGCCGATGTTAAGTCAGCATCAAATAAACGAGCAGCTACTAAATTAGCATTTGTCAGGATGGCTCGTTCTAAATTAGCGAGAGTTAAATCTGCTCCTTGGAGATTAGCATTGGTCAGATCCGAACTTACTTCTTCGGTTGCCCGTCGTTGGTAAGATTGAAGTTTAGGGTTAAGTAGAATACTATTGAGATAAGCCCCTGATAAATTAGCCCCTCTTAAATTAATACTTCTCCAATTACAGTTACTAAAATTACCAAAGCTCAAATCACGACCACTTAAATCATTGCCTAGATCGCAATTAGCAAAAGTGTTGGATTGGGCTTGAGCTGGCAAGCCTAGACAACCGAGACATAAGAGAGAAGAAACTAGAGTTGAAGACACTAGAGTTATCGTTTTAAGCACCATAGTCATATTGAGTAGTTAGGATTGAATCTTGAGAGCATAAATTAATACAGAGTCAAATCCATAGCCATCCCTGTCGGAGTTGTGAGAGTAGTCAGTTGGAACAACGGATGGTTAACGGATGTAACCAATGGAAGTATGGAAAAATCTAGAAGTCTCGCAAGATGGCGAAGAGGTTATCCAGAGTAACACGGATTTCTCTGAGGTTTGACTTCGGATTGATATAATAGTATACAGTAATTTCGATGTGAAAGTAAGATTGATCGGAACGTCGGAGCAAGGAATAGGGCACAAATAGAGTTTTTTAGCTAAACTGTTGTACACTCGTCAACAGTAATTGACCATGAACCCAACTCGCCAACGAATCCAAAACATTTTCAAATCGATAGTAGCCTCTGTGCTAATCCTGAGTCTCTTTGGATGTGCCGCCCTTCTAGACCAGTTAGGAATCGGGAATTACACTGTCAAACGGGTATCTGATGGGGATACCATTCTCGTAGCTGACAGGTTTGGCAAAGATGTCAAAGTTCGGTTTGCCTGTATCGACGCTCCAGAAATTGCCCATTCCAACAAACAGAAGCAAAGCCGCAAATTGGTAGACAAAAGTCAATTCAAATGGGGAAATAAAGCCAAGGAGCGACTTCAGGAACTGGTTAAACAAAGCGATAATCAGGTGGTTTTGACTGTAACTGATACTGACCGCTATGGGCGCAGCGTCAGTGAAGTACGCTTAACCGATGGCACCTTTGTCCAGGAAGTCCTAGTTAAAGAAGGACTAGCACAGGTATATCGGCCTTATCTGAAAGATTGCCCCAGTGCGGAAATGGTCGATAGTGCTGAAGCCAATGCCAAACGATATCGGCGAGGGTTGTGGCGAGACCCTAAGTTTGTTCCAGCTTGGGAATATCGTAGTTTAGCAAAAACTAAATCCTCCTCCTCCTGAGTCGGAGAGTGTTTAGTTCCGTCAGTGTTTAGTTCTTAGTAGCTAGCCAATAGCCAGTAAACCGTCTATTGGTAGTTACCACTAATGAATGAGTAATTTCCTCTTATAGGGTTTGTAAATCACATGTAAACCTAAGAGGTATTTTTTTATTGTCCAATAAAACTCCGGATCTCTTTCCCCTCTTGCCTTTTGCCTCTTCGATGCATGGCTTTTCCTGCAATTGGTGTTTTTACAACCCATATACAAACGGTATAAATGTTGCAAAATGTTAAGTAAGTGATCAAAACTAAAATTTAAAACTAATGGTACTCTTCGGATTTAAGAAAAAGCTGACCGTGCCTACTGCTGAGGAAGCCTTACCCGGACGCTCAGAACTGATGCCAGTACCCGAGCGTCACTACGTCAATGGCAATCCTGTCAAACCCCCTTACCCAGATGGATTGGAAATGGCGATGTTTGGCATGGGATGTTTTTGGGGAGCAGAACGCCGATTCTGGCAACAGGAGGGAGTGTTCACTACCGCAGTAGGTTACGCTGCTGGAGTCACCCCTAACCCCACGTATCAAGAGGTCTGTACAGGCATGACGGGTCACAATGAAGTAGTGCTGGTGGTATTTGACCCAAAACTAATCAGTTACGAAGCACTCTTGAAAGTCTTCTGGGAAAGCCACAACCCCACCCAAGGGATGCGCCAAGGCAATGATACTGGTACTCAGTACCGTTCAGGAATTTATACCTATTCCGAAGACCAAAAGAAACTAGCGGAAGCCTCACAAAACGCTTATCAGCAAGCTCTGAATGCCGCCAATTATGGTAATATTACCACAGAAATTCTAGATGCTCCTGAGTTTTATTACGCAGAGGGCTATCACCAGCAGTACCTGGCTAAAAACCCTAATGGGTATTGTGGTTTAGGTGGGACAAATGTGAATTGCCCTGCAATTTCATAAGTCATCACTGCTGTGGTTAACACTCATTAGTCATGGGTCATTTGTAAGTACCAAATTCTCTTGGTACTTACAAATGACTAATGACTAAATTTGTAAGCATTCAGCTGTCAGCTGTCAGCCGTCAGCTCAAAAAAAGGCGTTGCTGAATCTTTGAATGAATAGGAGTAGAGTGGGCATCCTGCCCGCCCGAAAATTGTAACAGGCAAGATGCCTGTTCCACCAAGATGCCCATTCTACAAAACGCTTAAAATCATTCCATTATTAAGCAATGCCCAAAAAAAACCTCAAAAGGAAGAATTTAAGAGTTCGAGATTAATCAGAAGTTAAAGTCTGGGTAAAAGCCCATCAGTAGACGTAAATCACATTAAACGAATCCTTACCTCTTTGATTCAAAAGCACCTCAAGTAACGTGGCACAGGCTTCGACACTGGGGCGTAGCGCATCAGCTGATACGCGACACGCTGAATGCTTACGGGAACTGTATGAGGAACAACAAAATGAATCATAAGCTTAAAACTTTTAGTATCAGTTTTATAGTCGGTCTAGGATTAATTATTATTCCTATTTTACTATCCCCTGTCCTGTTTAATCCTCTAGTTTCAGCGTCATCTGCCCAGGAAAAGGTTGAACTAGTAGAACTAAGAGATAATCTTGGGAATTATCATTACCCTATTTCCACTACCTCAAACTTAGCTCAAAAGTATTTTGATCAAGGTTTAATTCTTGCCTACGGTTTTAATCATGCTGAAGCTGCTCGTGCTTTTAAAGAAGCAAGTAGGCTAGATCCTAATTGTGCCATGTGCTACTGGGGATTAGCTTATGTTCTAGGACCAAATATCAATGCACCAATGGCAGATGAACAAGTACCAGAGGCTTGGCAAGCAATTCAACAAGCGATCGCACTAAGTAACAAGGCATCTCCAAAGGAACAGGCTTATATTAAGGCTTTAGCACAGCGTTATTCGGAACAACCAATGGCAGATCGTTCCTCCCTTGATCTAGCTTATGGTCAAGCAATGAAGCAGGTTGTTCAAGATTATCCTGATGATTTAGATGCAGCAACTCTATACGCAGAATCCCTAATGGATACCATGCCTTGGGACTACTGGCAAGATAATGGGGAACTCAAACCAGAAGCCAAGCCAATTTTAGCAACATTAGAATCAGTCTTAGAAAGAAATCCTAAGCATCCGGGAGCTACTCACTTCTATATCCATGCCAGTGAGAAAGAACAACCCAAATTAGCCATAGAAGCTGCTGATAGTCTCCGCAATCTCGTTCCCGCTTCAGGACATTTAGTCCATATGCCCTCTCACATCTATATTCGAGTAGGACGTTACCAAGATGCTGTTATTGCTAATCAAAAAGGAGTGATGGCGGATCGTAACTATCTGTCATCCCCCCATCCTCAAAGTATTTATACTATTGCTTATGTTCCTCATAACTACCATTTCCTTTGGTTTGCAGCGGTAATGAGTGGACAAAGTGAAATAGCAATGGAAGCAGCACAAAAAACAGCAGCAGTTGATCCAAGTCTGATGGCTAATCCAGGTTTATCTGGTAAAATACAACATTTTTCTGTTGTTCCACTTTATACGGAAGTGCGTTTTGGAAAATGGGATAAAATTCTAGAGACACCTGCACCAAAAACTGATTTGAAATATGCTACGGGTGTTTGGCATTATTCTAGAGGTATGGCTTTCACCTCTCAAGGTAAGAAAGAAGAAGCTAATCAAGAATTAGCTAAATTACAAGGTTTAGTTGCTGATCCTGATTTAGAAAAACTTAAAATATCGAGTTTGAATTCTACTCCTAGTGTTCTTAAAATTGCCCTTGAAGTCTTAACTGGTTCAATTGCTACTCTTGAGCAAGATTACACAACAGCAACTAGTCACTTAAAAAATGCGGTTACCCTAGAAGATAAGCTGGTTTATAATGAACCACCAGATTGGTATTCTCCTACCCGTTATTTGCTAGGCACAATCCTGCTCCAAGGCAATCAGCCAGAGCAAGCAGAACAAGCGTTTCGTGATGATTTAGATATTTATCCCGAAAATGGTTGGTCATTACATGGTTTAGCAAAAAGTTTGCAAGCACAAGGAAAAACAGCAGAAGCAGAAACGATACAACAGCAATTTCAACAAGCGTGGCAATATGCTG
Source organism: Moorena sp. SIO4G3 (assembly GCF_010692305.1). Lineage (NCBI taxonomy): Bacteria > Bacillati > Cyanobacteriota > Cyanophyceae > Coleofasciculales > Coleofasciculaceae > Moorena > Moorena sp. SIO4G3. The sequence goes on from NZ_JAAHIG010000134.1 coordinate 7,840, forward strand.
ATATTGCTTTATAAAATAACCGTAAAATAACCTCAGTTTGATTGGCTCAACTAGAAAGCTTCTCCAACAAATCCTTTAGCACTGGTGGTAATTTGCGCATAATCTTACCCTGGTCTCGGTCAACGGGTACTAGAATCACACGACCGGTTAGGTAAAGTTCTTTCCCATCATGGGATTGAATTTGATAATCCCACTTAATACGGACACCTTTCATTTCAGCGATGGCTGTCTTGACAACTGCAGCTGTGCCCATTGGCATTGCCCGGTGATAGCGTAAAGAAAGTTCTACTACCGGTAAATCGCATCCTAACTTGACGAGATCACTATAATCCATACCCATCGAGCATAAGTACTCTACCCTCGCTTCTTCCATCCAGCGAAGGTAGGTACCATGCCAGACTATACCACCATAGTCAGTGTGGTGGGGATGCACTCGCACTGGATAGTCAAACCATTTTTTTGTGGTGGCGGTTAGCTCATGGCTTGGCATGGTACTGTCCAGCTGTCCTTGAGCTGAGGTTTGGGGTTTTTCTGACATGGATCAACTTAATCGTTCCACCCCTTGAGCGTAAGCAGAAGGGGTGGGTTTTCATTCACTCTAATTAAAAAATTAAAGCTACCTGCTGACTATCCTAAACGTAGAAGGAGAAGTCCATATCTGGAACCGAAGGAGTGATAGGTAAGATATTCTCCTCACTCACTGAGTTATTCTCGATAATCCACATGCCATTTTGTCCTTGAGAATTACGGAAGAAGAAATCATCAATACCATCTCGGTTAGCGTCATAGGCACCACGGAATTCCCAAGGACCGTCTGCTGGTCGGGAAGTGATCAGCACTGCCTCCTGGTAAACAGTACCATCGAGCTTCCAGTAGGCAAACTCTTCGGTATCCATATTTTCCCAGATAGCATCTGCGTCACCATCGCCATCCATGTCTCCAGCCGCAAGTAACTGCCAGGAACTGCCAGGTGATTCTATCATGTTTTCACCATTACTATCCGTAATAAACGTAGCATTCTGAAACCCAGTTTCATTTATCTCCCAAACAGCAATTTCTCCGCTGGATGTGTTGTACCAGAAAATTTCTTCTGCACCACCACCGTTAACATCTCCCGTGCCACGGATTTCCCAGCTGAGGTCTGATCCTGGTTGACCTGCTGGTGCCTGAGTAGTTATTGCATCCTGGAACTCGGAGCGTTCCATGTTCCAAACTGCAACACCGCCAGTCAGCGTATCACGCCACAGAGGATTCCTGATACCATCCCCTAAATCTATAACACCACGGGCTTCAAATCCAGCGTTCTCTGGTACCAACACGTCCTGACCACTTTGATCCGTAATGAATGCTGTGGTCTCGACGCTAGTGCCCTGGCCATTTAGAGTCCACAAAGCAACTTGTCCATTGACAGGATTATGCCAGAACAGATCCACACTGGGGATTCGGGTAATTTCAATGGCATCAAGTCGCCCTCGCTCGAAATTATCATTCTCATTATTGGTACTTGACCGTACCGAGATTTCTATTTGATCTCCTGGAGCAAGGTCTATATTCTTAAAAATGGGATTTGGATTATCCTCAGCAAGTAGAGGACGATCAGGGTTACGTAGATTGGCACCGCTGAGAGGGACATAATTCTTGGGCTCAGCTGTTGGCCGATTTATATTATTACCACGTAAGTTTATATCATAATCATATGTACCAACTTGCTGTCCGTTGACACTAAATGTCAGTGGAGATTCCCCATCCTCTTCGTCAAAGTAGGCAATACGAATATCATACTTACCAGCCGGTCCATCCTGTGCTGTCCATGTAAATGTCAGCACACCGACGTTTTTTTCTGGATCCGGGTCATTAAACGTTTTGATCTGGACAGCTGCACCGCCTGAAGCAACGGTATCAATACCGTTGTCACTGGTTATCCCGTAGTTTTCGTTTCGCGTAACGCGAGGACCTTCTGCTTCAATCAGAACCATAAGATAGTTTTTTCCCAAAAGTTATCTGTGTTTAGACTGGTGGGCTTTTCTTTTCCGTCGTCATGCACCAAAAAATTTCTAATTACTCTATCCCAACTCAGTCCCAACTCACTAATTGACGGGATGTGTAACTTACAACACTGGCATTACTCAAGGTGCCTGCTATGAAATGGCACAAGAGTCTGTAAACTTTGTCTGTGTCTGTGAACTTTTGGGGAAAATTTAATCATGCTTATCGATGTATCTAGGGTACAATACCTTACTAGATACCTATTTCTAGATACATCGATAAGGGTAAAACACCCCTTTTAATAGTTCAAAGATGCTTTGCTCAAAAATATCCAGTGAAACTGGATATTTTTTTTGAAGCCTTTTCTAGAGTTTGACTGGCTAACGATCCCCTGATAAAATTCCACCCCTAAGAGATGACCTAGTCAAAAAAGTAGTTTGGTTCCAGGCTTCATGTTTTTTTTGGTGTTTTGACTGAGAAAAATCCTACCACTATTATAAATGCCATAAAAATCCGTAAATGTCACTATAAAATTAGCGATTTTAATAAAAATTCATGAAATTTTTATTAAATTTTTACTGACTTGGTACTGAGGAAAAAAACAATTATTATATATAGCGTTTCTAGGACTCATGAGGTACAGTATTCTTTGACGTTGATTCCCTTTTAGGTGCGCTTGACCCATTAAGAATTAAATTCGCCACGGGTCGCACCTCTTAATGCAGCGCATCGCTATTCCCTCTTATCTCTTATCTCTTCCCTGTTCCGGTGATCCGCTGTTCCCTGTTCCCTAAAATCTAGAAATTGTGTACCTTACAAGTCCTAGAATTGCTATAATATCAAGTTAACTAATAATTATGAATGAGTAATTTTCTCCTGCCTCAGGGTAGTTAGTGGGTAAGCTATCACCTATCGCCTATCAGCTAATGCGCTACAGATAGTCCTACTAGAGGTGCTTTTGAATAAAACAGGTAAGCAAAAGTTTAATCTTTTTTGCATCACAGCGTCGAAATCTGTGTCACCACTAGAAGCCTGTGCCACAAAGCACCTAAAATACCGTGGCCATAGGCTAAGGACGTTTATCCAGACTTTCAATTCTCATCATTAATCTATCAATATTATTAAATTATCCCTTTTGCCCATTGCCCACCCTACGGGAACGGCGCAGGCTACTGACACCCGGAAATATTAGACTCAGATTTAAGTGAACAAGCAGCCCACCCCTTGAGCGTAAGCGGAAGGGGTGGGTTTGCCTTGACTGTAATTACAAAAGTAAAGCTACCTGTTGACTATCCTAGACGTAGAAGGAGAAGTTAGTATCTTCGAACGTATCCATAAGGACAATATCCTCACGGACAATATTACCATTCAGTGGGTTTTCGTCGATCATCCAGATGGCAGTCTCTCCATCTCCGGAAAGGAAGTAGAAATCATTAAAACCATCTCCGTAAGTGTCATAGGCACCACGGAATTCCCAAGGACCGTCTCCTTGATCGAACTTTAGCTCCACTTCCTTCTGGAAGACAGTACCCTCAAGCTCCCAGTAGGCAAACGTTTTATCCTGCTTATGTTGCCAAATAGCATCTGCGTCACCATCGTTATCCATGTCTCCAGCCGCAACTAACTTCCAGGCCTTGTCAGGTGCTTCTATCATGTTTTCACCATTGGTTTTGGTAATATTTTTAGCATTCTGAAGCCCGTTTTCATCTATCTCCCAAACACCAATGTCTCCTGTGGATGTGTTGTACCAGAAAATTTCTTCTGCACCATCACGGTTAACATCTCCAGTGCCACGGATTTCCCAATCTAATTTTGGGCCACCTGGTAGTGAGTCAATAATTATTTCCTTCTCGAACTCAGAGCCTTTCATCTTCCAAACCGAAACAGCACCGGTTACGTTATCACGCCACAGAGGACTCCTGTTACCATCGCCTAAATCTATAACACCATAGGCTTCCAATCCAGCGTTGTCTGGTACCAACTTCTCCGGACTATCTTTAATGAAGTGTTGATCTTTCATTAATTTGGTCTGCTCATCCTCAGTGTATTGCTCAGTTAGAGTCCAAAACTCAACTGTTTGATTTTCTGCACTTTCAGGATTATGCCAGAACAGATCCACACTGGGGGCTCGGGTAAATTCAATCTCATCAATTCGCCCTAGCTCGAAAGTTCTTACATCCTCCTCCTTCGGGGGAAATTGACCATTGCTATGTGCCAGTGCCGAAATTTCGATTTGATCCCCTGGAGCAAGGTCTATGTTCTTAAAAATGGGATTTGGATTATCCTCATTACTTAAAGTGTCAGCTGAATTGTCACCCTCCAGAGGGACATAAGTCTTTGCCTCAGCTGTTGGCCGTTCTGTATTATTACCAATTAAGTTTAGATCATAAACATAGGTACCAACTTCCTGTCCGTTGACTTTAAATGTCAGTTCAGATTCCCCATCCGCTTCGTCAAAGTAGGCAATACCAATATCATACTTACCAGGCAGTCCATACTCTTTTTTCCAATCAAAGGTAAGCACACCTTCTGGAGGAGCCTCCGTTCCATTAATAACGTTGTTAATGTTTTGAATACCACTAATATCTATTTTTACACCTTGTTTTTTGACAATTTCACCGTTTATAATAACATCAACACCTCCTGTTTGATTCTCGAAAATATATTTCTTTTGATCTTTATTTGGATCGTTTAAATTTTCTTTTAAAATGTCTTCTGCTTGAATAATCTTACCCATAATATAGTGGTCTCCCAAAAGTTATCTGTGTTTACAGTGGTTGGCTTTTCTTTTCCGTGCTGATGCACCAAAAAATTTCTAATGACTCCATCCCAATTCAGTCCCAACTTAGTAAGTTACGGGATGTGTAACTTACAACACTGGCATTACTTAAAGTCCCTGCCATGAGATGGAATAAGAGTCTGTGAACTTTGTCTGTGAACTTTTGGGGAAAATTTAATCATGCTTATCGATGTATATAGAGTAAAGTACCTTTCTAGATACGTACTTCTAGATATATCGATAAGGGTAAAACACCCCTTTTAATAGTTCAAAGATGCCCTGCTCAAACTTATCCAGTTTCACTGGATAAATTTTTTGAAGCCTTTTCTAGAGTTTGACTTGCTAACGATACCCTGATCAAATTTCATCCCTAGATGACCTAGTCAAAAAACTAGTTTGGTTCTAGGCTTCCTATTTTTTTTTTGCGTTTTGACTTTAAAAAAAATCCTACCATTAGTATAAATGACATAAAAATCCGTAGATGTCACTATCCAATTAGCGCTTTTCATCAAACTTTTATAAAAGTTCATGGAATTTTTACTGAGTTGGTACTGATAAAAAACTCATTATTATATAACATCAAGTCACCTAATAATATAGGCGAAATGCTTAGGTTAGGGGTTATACCAAATCCAGGTTAAATAATTCCTTTTTTCATTAATTACCTATTTCATTAAGTCATTGAGGTGTCGATCCAAGTTGGGAGCATGTCAGTTTTGTTAATCCCTGATTCAGATCCCCCGTTTCCCTTAGTAAGGGGGACTTTTGAATCTAATTCTCCCCTTGTTTAAGGGGGGTTAGGGGGGATCTATATACATAATTACAAAGGTGACATGCTCCCATCCAAGTTTTTGCCCCATTCAATTTACTGTGGGGCAAAAAGCTCACGGGGTGACAACAAAGCTCAAACCTAGGCAGGTATTAGGTATTAGGTATTAGGGATTAGGTATTAGGGATTAGGTATTAGGGATTAGGGATTAGGTATTATGTATTAGGGATTAGGTATTAGGTATTATGTATTAGGGATTAGGGATTAGGTATTAGGGATTAGGTATTAGGGATTAGGTATTAGGTATTAGGGATTAGGTATTGGGGAAATTACAGCGACTCGTCTTGTTGTATTTCCCAGCAGTTGAAGCAATTTTAACCAATCCAACTTCATAGATAGTTTTAATCAATCCATACCCCCTTGACAATCTTCCCTAACCCCTAACCCCTAACCCCTGTAGGACTTTCAATTCGCTGGTCACCCCGTGAAGGCAAAAAGGCTTAACAGAAGGGTAAATGCCTTGGAGATCTGGTTTCTGAGAATTAGATGAGAATGTCGCTGACACTCGGAAAGATTAGACTCAGATTTAAGTGAAAAAACAGCCCACCCCTTGAACTTAAGCAGAAGGGGTGGGTTTTTCTTGACGTTAATGACAACAGTAAAGCTAGCTGCTGATTCTCCTAAACGTAGAAGGAGAAGTTAGTCTCTTCCACCGTATTGATAGCAACAATTTTATCCACTGAGTCATTCTGGATCATCCACATGCCATTCTGTCCAGTGATGGAATTACGGAAGAATAAATCATCAATACCATCGTTGTTAGCGTCATAGGCACCACGGAATTCCCAAGGACCGTCTGCTGCTTCGGACTCGATCAGCACTGCATTTTGGAAAACAGTACCATCCAGGTTCCAGTAGGCAAACTGTCGAGTATTCATATTTTCCCAGATAGCATCGGCGTCACCATCGCCATCCATGTCTCCAGCCGCAAGTAACTGCCAGTCATTGTCAGGTGATATAATCATCTTCTCATTACTGCTATCCGTAATAAAGGTAGCATTCCCAAACCCGGTTTCATCTATCTCCGAAACAGCAATGTCTCCAGTAGATGTGTTGTACCAGAAGATTTCTTCTCCACCACCACTGTTAACATCTCCGGTGCCACGGATTTCCCAGTCGAGGTTTGAACCTGGGCCATCTGCTGGTGGGTCAATAGTTATTGCCTCCTGGAACTCGGAGCCTTTCATCTTCCAAACGACAACAGCGCCGGTTTCAGTATTACGCCACAGAGGACTCCTGTTACCATCACCTAAATCCACAACACCACGGGCTTCAAATCCAGTGTTCTCTGGTACCAACACGTCCTGACCATTTTGATCGGTAATAAACGCTGTCGTCTCGACCTCAGTGCCCTGGCCATTTAGAGTCCACGCAGCAACTTGTCCACTGACAGGATTATGCCAGAACAGATCCAAACTGGGGATAATCTCTTCAGCTGGGGTAATTTCAATGGCATCAAGTCGCCCTAGCTCGAAATTAGCATCATTATTAATGCTATCTGCCACTACCGAGATTTCTATTTCATCCCCTGGAGCAAGGTCTACGCCCTTAAAAATGGCATTTGGATTATCCTCAGCACTTAGAGGGCGAGGGCCACGTGGATTGCCACCGCTCAGAGGGACATAATTCTGAGGAAAAGCTGTAATCCCAGGTAAGTTTAGATTATAAACATATGTACCAACTTGCTGTCCGTTGACACTAAATGTCAGTTCAGATTCCCCATCCTCTTCGTCAAAGTAGGCAATACTAATATCGTACTTACCAGCCGCTCCATCCTCTGCTGTCCATTGAAATCTAAGTATACCGGGTTCTTCAAGGGGGTTATTAAAGCTTGATATCTGGACGGCTCGACCCCCTGAAGCAACGGTATCAATACCGTTTGCACTGGTTGTCTCGTAGTTTATTCGCGTTACGCGATCGCTTTCTGCTTCAATCAGAACCATAAGATCGTTTTTTCCCAAAAGTTGTGTTTACAGTGGTTGGCTTTTATTTTCAGTCCTGATGCACCAAAAAATTTCTAAATATTCCATCCCAACTCAGTAAATCACGGAATGTGTAACTTACAACAACGATGCAGCCAGGGAACAGGGGAGGCAGCGCCGACCTGTGGGGGTTACCCCCACTCGCGCTTTGCATCAAGACACTGGCATTACTCAACCTCCTGAGCATGAGATGAGATCAGAGTTTGCGCACTTTATCTGTGAACTTTTGGGGCAAATTTAATGATGCTTATCGATGTATCTAGAGTACAGTACCTTTCTAGATACATGTTTCTAGATACATGGATAAGGCGAAAACACCCTCTTTAATAGTTCAAAGATGCCCTGTTCAAATTTATCCAGTAAAACTAGATAAATGTTTTGAAGCCTTTTCTAGAGTTTGACTGGCTAACGATTCCCTGATCACATCCCACCCCTAACAGATGACCTAGTCAAAAAACTAGTTTGGTTCTAGGCTTCCTATTTTTCTTTGGCGTTTTGACTTAAAAAAAAATCCTACCATTAGTATAAATGACATAAAAATCAGTAAATGTCACTATCAAAATAGGGATTTTCATGGAAATTTTATAAAACTTTATCAAATTTTTACTGAGTTAGTACTGATCAAAAACTAATTATTATATAACATGAGTCAGCTAATAATTATGAATGAAGAATTTTACCCTCCCTCAGAGCAGTTAGGGGTTATACTAAATCCGGGTTAAAGAATTTTTTTTTCATTCAGTCCCTCTTTGATTCAGTCATTGAGGTGTACAAGCAAGTTTTTGCCCCAATCAATTTACTGTGGTGCAAAAAGGGTTAACACAAGAGTATTTAAGATTAGTTTAAAAATTAACTAATTTACAATAAATAATGTTGAAATGTAGCCAGCTATTTCTTTACTTGACGAAATATCCAAAAACTATAGCAAAGGGAACAGCGGATCTGGGAACAGCGGATCTGGGAGTAGGAAGTAGCGATGCAGCGCTGCCAAAGGGGGTTTCCCCCACTCGCTATTGCATCAAGACGGCAGTAGGGAATATCGCATCAAAATTCTCTGAATTCCTACACGGATTGCTATATAGCGCTACGCGCAAGGCAAGAGGCAAGAGGCAAGAGGCAAAAGTTTACTACACAAGGTTTTCAGCTTGTATCAATGTCCTAACTTTAATGCGTAGTGCTATATCTGTTGAGATCAGCTAAATGAAACAATGATGAAAATTTTTATAGGTGCGCGCCTCCTAGGGCGAGTAAATCGCCCTTGGGTCGCACCTCTAGGAATAAAAATCTGTTGCTATTGAAATCTAGGCGAGCCACTATTACCGATACAGTTATTCATTGGTTACGGATAATAGGTAATAGGTAACTGGTCGGGGTTGTACCTATTACTAATTACCTATTACCTATTACCCGTGTTGCTTTGTTTAACTGGGTTTGAGGATTTACCTTCAAACTTTAAAGGCAAACGTTACCATCAAAACCTTAGGTAATTACAGTGGGAACCTCCCGTTCTGTAAACTTCCGAATCTGGGCAATCTCATGGGCTAGGGAAATCAGTGGTTCCAATGCTTGTTGAGTATCCACGTCATGGTTAGTGGAATCTGGCTCATAGCTCTCTAAATAGAGGCGTAGGGTTGCCCCTTTTGTGCCAGTGCCAGATAGGCGGAATATAATCCGAGAGCCATCAGTAAAGCCAATCCGAATCCCCTGCTTTTGGCTGACGCTCCCATCTACTGGGTCTGTGTAACTAAAGTCATCACCATACTCTACCTGGTAAGAGCCAAATTGCTGTCCTTTCAGGTCTGGGACACTTGAACGCAGACGCTCCATCAGTTCCTGAGCTCGTGCCCCATCTACCTCTTCATAGTCATGGCGGGAATAGAAATTACGACCATAGGTTTGCCAGTGGCTACGGACAATCTGCTCCACTGATTCACCCCGCACTGCCAGGATATTGAGCCAGAATAGCACTGCCCACAGCCCATCTTTTTCCCGTACATGGTTAGAACCAGTGCCAAAACTTTCTTCACCGCACAAAGTGGCTTTACCTGCATCCAATAAATTGCCAAAAAACTTCCAACCTGTTGGGGTTTCATAGCAATCAATACCCAACTGAGCCGCCACTCGGTCTACAGCAGCACTGGTTGGCATGGAACGGGCTACCCCTGCTAAACCTTGACTATAACCAGGTACAAGATGGGCATTGGCGGTTAACACGGCTATGCTATCACTGGGGGTAACGAAGAACGAGCTTCCCAGGATCATATTGCGATCGCCATCTCCATCAGAAGCAGCTCCAAAATCTGGGGCATTATCACCATAGAGAATATCCACCAAGTCCTTAGCATAGACTAAATTAGGGTCAGGATGACCACCGCCAAAATCTTCTAACGGTATACCATTAAGTACAGTACCTTCTGGTGCCCCTAAGCGTTGTTCAAAAATAGCATGGGCATAGGGACCAGTTACCGCATGTAATGAGTCCATACACATGCCGAATTTCCCAGAGGTTAGTAGCTGGTGAATGCGGTCAAAGTCAAACAGGGACTCCATTAATTGAGTATAAGGCTCAACTGGGTCAATCACCTCAACGCTCAAGGTTCCCAGGGTAAATGCACCTGGTCGGTCTAGATTCACATCCGCAGCCTCCAGGATTTTGTAACTATCGATGACTTTACTCCGAGCATAGATAGCTTCCGTCACCTTTTCCGGTGCTGGTCCACCATTACTGGTGTTATACTTGACACCGAAGTCACCCTTTGGACCCCCAGGATTGTGGCTGGCCGAGAGGATAATGCCACCTAATGCCTCATGCTTGCGAATAACACAAGATGCTGCTGGGGTAGACAGAATACCACCACAACCGACTAACAACCGACCTAACCCATTGGCGGCTGCCATTTTGAGAATGGTCTGAATTGCTTGCCGATTGTAGTAGCGACCATCACCCCCTACAACTAGGGTTTGACCTTCACAGCCTTCTAGGGAGTCAAAGATAGACTGAATAAAGTTTTCTAGGTAATGGGGCTCCTGAAAAACGGTGACCGACTTACGGAGTCCGGAAGTACCGGGTTTTTGGTCTGTAAAGGGCTTAGTCGAGACAGTGCGTATGTTCATTACAAGCTAGCTACAGGTTGTACTGCTAATTCTTTATTGTTAACTGTTACCTGTTAATTGTTAAAGAAAAAATCAAAAGTCTTTGATAAATGACTGATGACTTTTAGTGAACCCTGCTCTGGCAAAGCGCGAACGCACTATCACTACTTACCTATGCACATTTTTGTCTATTTGTCAATGCTTTACCTTAATCTATTTCCCGGGGAAGTATATCGCTATATTTTTGTTTAGCAACGGTCAAAATCAACCCTCCTTATTTTTTTATTAATAGCGATTAGCTTTGCACAAGGTTAGCTAATCGCTGATTAAAAACTAAATTGTCATCTGACCGCTAAACTTATAATCCAATACCAAGTGACTAGATTATGGCTGATCAGCCTTAGGCTGAATCCTTAGACTAAATTTCTCGGTCGAAGCCATATTTTTCGCGGATATGGGTATTAAAATACTGACCGATAGAAGGATTATCTTTCAAACCCTTGTAGATCTCCTCTGGTACATCCCGATACTTGTAGATACTACCATTATTAAATTGAACCCGAAGAATTTTTTTTTCTACATCGTAGTCGAAGGATTTAATCACAGCGCTGGTACTTTTCAGCAATGGGAAGGCAATTACATCCCGAATACTAGGTGAATTAGTGAGTAGCATCACTAAACGATCAATACCAATACCTAAACCACCAGTGGGAGGCATACCGTACTCCAGGGCAGCGAGAAAGTCTTCATCAACATCTTGAGCTTCCAAATCTCCTGCTGCTTTCTTGGCTGCTTGTGCTTCTAGTCGTTGCCGTTGATCTATAGGATCAGTTAACTCAGAATAACTGTTTGCTGTTTCTCTTCCCACTATAAACAATTCAAACCGTTCTACTAAACCTGATTTTGAGCGATGGGGTTTAGTGAGGGGAGAGATTTCCACAGGATAATCCAGAACAAAAGTCGGTTGGATTAACGTTTCTTCTACCTTCTGCTCAAAGGCTTCATTGAGCAATTTGCCAATAGAATAGCAATCATTGGGAACCTCCACACCAGCATCTTTCGCTGCTGCTTTTGCCTGCTCAATGTTGGGAAATTTATCAAAATCTAAACCAGTTTGGTCTTTGACTAACTCGTGCATCGTTACTTTACGCCAAGGGGGAGTTAGATCAATTACTTCACCTTGGTAGTTAATGGTTAGTGTACCTAACACTTCCTTAGCAGCATTACTGATCAGATTTTCCGTCAACACCATCATCTGATTATAATCGGCGTAAGCCTGATAGATTTCAATCATGGTGAATTCCGGATTGTGACGAGTGGAAATTCCTTCATTGCGGAAGACACGCCCCAACTCATATACCTTTTCAAAACCACCAACAATTAGTCGCTTCAGATGCAACTCCGTAGCAATACGCAGATACAAGTCCATTTGTAAGGTGTTGTGGTAGGTGATAAAAGGACGCGCATCTGCACCACCAGCCTCACTCTGAAGTACCGGAGTTTCAATTTCAATAAAATCCTGTTGGTTTAAATAGTGCCGAATAGAAGCAGTGATTTTGGCACGACGACGAAAGGTTTCCCGGACATCAGGATTAACAATTAGGTCAACATAACGTTGACGATAGCGCTTTTCTGTATCCGTTAAACCATGCCATTTATCTGGCAAAGGTAACAGAGATTTAGTCAGGATATCATACTCCTTGACATAGATCGATAGTTCCCCTTTCTCCGTGCGCTTGATGGTTCCTTTTGCCCCAATAATATCGCCAGTATCAGTGAGTTTTTTGAGAATATTGAAAGCATTGGGAAGGTCTGCCATTTTAGCAGTGATTCTCTTTTTATCCAGGTACAGCTGAATTGTACCAGTCTCATCCTGAATGTTGAAGAAAGCTAATTTACCAAAAACACGACGAGCTATAATCCGACCAGCAACAGCAACTTCCACATCTACTTCTTCGCCATTGCCTAGGTCAGCATAGTTTTGCTGCAATTCGGCAGCCTGAGCTGTAGATTCCCAATTATAGGCATAGGGAATTAATCCTTCTGCTTTGAGTTGTTCAACTTTTTCAAGCCGTGTGGTGCGAATTTCTTCTAGAGTTGAAGTGCTTTGTGGTTCTGGACGAGATTGGTCTGACATAATTTCTAGTGACAATATAGTGGACAAATAGTTTATAAACTGTAAATTATTGT
>NZ_JAAHIG010000135.1:0-20607 GCF_010692305.1 Moorena sp. SIO4G3
TTAGAAGAATTGCGCTCTAGGGGCTGGGATGGTAAGACACCCCAGGTGCAAGTATTTCCTGGTATTACAGCCTTACAAGCTGCTGCCTCTCGTGTGGGAGCACCCCTGATGCATGATTTTTGTGCCATTAGTTTGAGTGATCTATTGACCCCTTGGGAGGTAATCGAAAAGCGTCTAGAAGCCTCAGCCGCAGCAGATTTTGTGACTGCGTTGTACAATCCGCGATCGCGTAATCGGACTGAGCAGATTGCGATCGCACAACGGATATTTCTCAAGCATCGTAAACCTGATACCCCTGTAGCCATTGTGGTTTCCGCCTATCGAGAGGATGAAAAAATCACTCTCACAACTCTTGACAAAATGCTGGAAATACCCATTGATATGCTGACTATGGTGCTGATTGGTAATCAAAGCACTGATCTTCATCAGGATTGGATGATTACACCACGGGGATATCAGGTTTAAGGTTATTGGGTTGAAGGTTATTGGGTTGAAGGTTATTGGGTTGAAGGTTATTGGGTTGAAGGTTATTGGGTTGAAGGTTATTGGGTTGAAGGTTGAAGGTTGTTCGCGTAGCGTGGCCATTCGCGTAGCGTGGCCCAAAGGCCAAGGCCAAGGTTGAAGGTTGTTCGCGTAGCGTGGCCATTCGCGTAGCGTGGCCCAAAGGCCAAGGCCAAGGTTATTGGGTTGAAACCAGATTCGCCAAGTTAAATCAGAGAAACAACTCAAACACCTGACGACAGAAATGTTTTAGCTTCTCCCCCACCTCAGCTGATGGCTGACAACTACCGATAATTTGCCAACGCTCCACTGTGGACAGTCGCCAAGCTTCTCCTTGATGGTTAAAGGCGGTCGCTTCCAAACCAATCAGCCGATGAGATTGATCCAAGTGGTCTTTATGAAACCGAATCTGTAACAAAATACTTCGACTTTGGAAGCGTCTACTCCAGCCAGGGAAGTGAAAGCCAATGTCAATAGAGTTAGGATCCACGAGTTCTCGGGTTTCCGGGTCATTTGTCCAAGGCTTGAGGTCAGCCTTGGCATCAGGGAATTCAGACTTAAACAAATTCACAACAGCCGCAATTTTGGTGGTGACTTCTAAGCCGATGGCTTGTTCAGCTGCGTTCACGCCTAATCTCCTATGGTTAACTGCTAGTAACGTAATTTGTATCTTTTTATTACAACCTAATACAAATCTACCCAATTATTTATAAAAATTTATACTTTTGTAGTATAAGTTAAATATTTCACAAAATAGGGGGAGTTTGAGGGGGCGAAATTCTCCCACCTCGTTCAGGTGGGGGATGGATAGCCCCTTCAAATACCAGAGATTTGTTTTCTGACCCAGCTCTCTATGTATTCTCCAACGCTTACCCCAGAGTCTTTAGCTGCTAGCTGCAACCACTTCCAAGTGCTATCTGTAAGCCAAATTCCGTGTTGTCTTTTCAGCTCGTCATAATGAGCGGGTGCTCCCCTCATTCTTTTCTGAGGATTTTTTCTCTTTGTACTTGACATTTATATTTACCATCAACTATACTAATAGTATAGCAAGTAAAAAGTACAAGATTCAAGGAGGTGATTTCATTCATGGGGACTCTTAGGCAAACGTTTCGTCTCTATCCCAATAAAACAGCTAAGTCAAAGATGTTTTATGCGAGAAAACTACATCAGTTACTTTACAATGCTGGGATAGCCGATCGTCGCTATGAATGGAAGGCTAACAAAAAATCAATAGGATACTTTGATCAACAGAATTGCTTGCCTGATTTCAAGAAGTGTTGGCCGGAGTACAAGGAGTTATACAGTACTTCTTTGCAGGCTACTATTAAAAGAGTAGATTTGGCGTATAATCGGTTCTTTCAAGGGTTGAGTGAAACTCCAAAATATAAACCAATTCGGAAATACTCTGGATGGACTTATCCCAGTAAAGCTGGTTGGAAGGTTGACACTGACGGGAAGAATGGCGTTTTGACGTTAAACGACCTTGGCATCACTATAAAAATGCGTGGTCAAGCAAAGTCTTGGGGAACTCCAACAACCCTAACTATTACTTACAAACCTAGTGTTAATGCTTGGTATGCTTCAATAACTGTCAAAGTAGAATCCCAAACAGTTAAATACGGATCAGGGTCTGACTTGACCTATGAAAAAATCGTAGCTTACGACTTGGGAACTGAGACAGCAATTACAGCTTTCAATGGCAGAGAGTTTGAGGAAATAGCCAACCAGCGCTTTATAAGAAACCTAGAACCCAAAGTTAAAGCCGCTGGTAAGCAAAAGCGCAGAAAACAGGCTCCTAATTTCAAGAAGGGGATAAAAGCGTCTAAGCGCTGGAAGAAGGCGAACAAAAAAGAATCCCAACTGAAGAGGAGGGTTGGGTTAGCGCGCAAAGATTGGCAGCACAAAGTTACGTCAGATTTATCTAGTCGTTATGACATCGGCGTAACTGAAAAGTTAAACACAAAAGGGATGACCCGAAAAGCTAAAAAAGGGTCAAAAAGAAAAAAACAGAAAGCTGGATTGAACAAGGCTATTTTGGACGTGGGATTCGGCACTCTTAATAAAATGCTGACCTACAAAATCGAAATCAAGGGTGGGATTGTCCTTCAATTACCGACTAGACAATTAAAGCCATCTCAGCGTTGTCCAGAATGTGGAAAGGTTCACAAAAGTTGGGCTGAATTATCGAATAGATACCATGTCTGTGATGCTTGCGGTTTTGAATTCGATAGAGACAAAACAAGCACAATGGTAATGTTCAATGCAGCTAATGGAAAACAGCCGGGGTACGGGACTGACCTCGACAAACGTGGATTTTCTAGCTCTACCTCAAAGACCAGTAAGCATACTGGATCGATGAGGCAACTAGGAAAGATGAAGCGTCAAAAATCACGCTCATCAGACGGGTCTGCTGATACCCCGTCCTCGTCCAGGGCGGGGTAGTTCATTCAATACCAGAACCAAGTGTTCCAGGGTAAGCGCAAGAAAAATGAACTTATAATATGCTAGGGGAACCGATGTCAGAATAAAGGTTTCCAATGGTTATTGGCTTCGATTTCCCCGCGTTACTCAACTCCAACAACTCGGCAATCCTTGGGACTGCTGCCTGCTACTGATTCTCAACAAGTTCAGCAGGCACTGATTGATCCGCGAGGGAAAAAAGGGGCTAAATTATGTAGTGATGGAAAAACTAATTAATGTCAGCTTGACGCTAATTTTCTTCTTGGCTATCAGTCTCCTAGGAATAGGAGAAGCATTGGCTACAGAGCTTGATGTTGCACTGTATCCATACGTTCCTCGGCTTGAGCAATTCCAAACAGCAATACAAGCTGAATGGGATTTGGTTGAACCAGACGTTCCCTTGAATTTCGTTCCTGCGGAGGATTGGGATGGGGGTTACTCGAAGAATCCTCCTGAAGATGCAGATGTTTATGTATTCGATGCCATGTTTTTCGACTACTTTCGCAATCAAAACTGGCTCGAACCGATACAGGCTAGTGAAATCAACAACTTGGAGGACTTCGTTGACTACGCAATAGATGGGGTTAAGGTAGGTGAGGAGTATTACGCAATTCCCCAGCTTGGCTGTGCAAGTCTCTTGTTCTATCACAAAGAGGATGCAGCAATTGCCAATGCAACGAAACTAGATGAAATTCAGAATGCTTTGGGTTCATGCACCTATACCAGCGAGATTCCCCCCGATATTCGGGGCATGATGCTTGATATGTCTAGTGCCACGACAAATGCTACTCTTTACCTAGACATTGCCCATAGCTTGACTGGACAATATCCCTTCCCATTGCCTGAAAATGAATCGCAACTTAACTCCCAGGCGATAGAGAACATGCAAGAGTTGCTAGGGATGGCAAGCTATGAGAATGCAACCGATTCTATGGAGCCCAAGCAGCAGCCCTACCAGCAGGCAGAGTGGTTTAGTAATGGTTGGGGACGTGCATTCATGGGCTATACAGAAGCGATATCAAACATGAGTGAAAACACAAGGCAAAACATTGGCTTCAAGGTCATGCCGTTATCAGATCAAGATCAATCCTATCCAGAAGTTTTCTATGCTGATCTGATTGGTGTAAATACTACAACTAAAGAGAGGGGGACACGTGACCTAGCTGTAAAGCTAGCTAATACGATGGCAGCCTCCACAACGATTATTGCAAGTATTGGAGCAGATGCAAGTCATCCCTATCCCCAGTATCTTATGGCCACTCGTCCCAGCGTATTCCAGACTCTTGAGGAATCTTTTCCCCTTTATGGTGATATGTTTCGGCTCATTCAAGGTCAGAATATTATTATGTTCAAGGTGAATGATCAAAGCCGTAGCTGGCTAGAGACAATGAAGAAAAAGATTCGTGATCAAGCTAGGCAGAATTATTCTTGCGGCTGTGATTATCCAGCTATCAAAACTATTATCAATAAAAACTATTATCAATAACACTTATGCTCCTGAGATTTGTGAAAATACATGTGCCAACTATGGCGGTTGGAACGGTCAGTGGACAAATGCATACCCAGCTGCACAAAAGAAATCTGTATGTGGTTGCAACCCATGCCCATTGCCATAAAAATCTGGCACCTGAGTCCTCACTTGTCTAAATTACCACTCAGCGGTAAGCTCATATAGCAATCCGATATCACAGTGGACAGTAACAGTTCTTACTCGGAACTCAGCACTCAGGACTGACGAACTATTTTCAACGGAAGTATTGTTCACCAATCGATGAGGATTGCCACACGACAAGCAACAGGGTAAAGGCAAAACAACCGTGTCAATCAGTGAACAATCTATAGAAGTCGGGTCTTGGGAATGGTTCTATCGGGAAGCTAAAGCAGTTGGCGATAGTAGAGGAGTGCCAATAATACTGCTTCATGGCTTACCATCCCAGAGTTTTTGCTGGTGTGAGATCATGCCAGATTTAGCTAAAGTGGGGTACGATGCGATCGCACCAGATTGGCTCGGTTCTGGATTATCCGCAAAACCGGATCGGCTTGACTTTCCCTACACACCAGATGCTTTCATTGAAGCCTTAGGGGATTTCCTTAAACACCTGGAAATCGAAAGGTTTTCCTTAGTTGTTCAAGGGTTTCTCGCCTCAGTGGGACTTCAATATGCCTTGCGTCACTCAGACCAGATTGAGCGTCTAGTGATTCTAAATACACCTGTCTCCTCGGCTGCCAAGTTACCCAGCAAGATGCAGCAATGGGGATGGCCATTCATCGGGGATATGTTAACCCAAGACCCCTTGTTAGTTGACCGAACTCTGGAAGGGGGGTCTCGCTATCGCATTGAAGACAACTATTTAGATCTCTATCGCAAGCCCTTCCTGAAAAGTTCTGATCCTGGACGTTCTCTGGTAGCGACTATCAAGAATATGCAGATGAACAAGTCTATGGCAGAAATTGAATCAGGTTTCCGCAACTGGGACAAACCAACCTTAATTGTTTGGGGACTCAAAGACCCTTGGCTTCCGGTTGAGCAAGCTGAGCAATTTGCTAATCAGCTTAAGAATAAGGAATTAGTGAAGCTGGAGGAAGCTGGACATTACCCTCAGGAGCATTGGTCGAAGGAAATTAGTGAAATCCTAGTGCCGTTTCTACGACGTAAAGCTTGAATTATAGCTCTACCGTACCTGTTATGCTAAATAAACAGTCTGTAAAAGGGAACAGGGAACAGCGATGCAGAGGTGCGACCCGTGGCGAATTTAATTCTTAATGCGGAAAAAGCACCATTACGGTCTTGGGGGTTTCCCCCATGAGCGACTGCATCAAGACGGGAACAGGGAACAGTGGAAAGAGGCTGTATTCAGTAATTTTTGTTAGTTGAAGAGCCTAATTTTATTTGTACAGTAAGCTTTCTGAGTTTTTTAACTGGAACTTTAGCATAAAAGGTACTGAAGAACCTGAATTATTAACTATCCGTGGCAATTAAACGATGTTCGCGATCAGCAGCAAATATTTTTTGATAATGATGTTTACTTTCTCTTTTTCAAAACACCACTGCAACCTGTAGCACCCAAAGCTAACAAACTAAAAAGAGCAGTTGGTTCAGGTGTAGATACTGGTGTAGATGCTGGGGTATCTGCACGTAAAGTGTATGCAATGTCTCCTGCACCAACTCCTTGAGGAAGATCGTATACAAAGAAAGCGTCACCAAGGTCTAAGAAACCCTCTATAAAAGAGAATTCATCATCTAACCAATGCAACCCTAAGAAATCACCATTGAAAAATTTAACTTCAGGATCGAATAAACCATCAGTTTCAGTGTAGTTAACACCATCCAATTCAAAACTGATATTGGAAACTGAGAAAAATTCGTAACCTATTCCCGTTAATACTGAATCATCAAACTCAAAAAATCCAGAGTAGGTTTCACCATCTAAAAAACCGGAATCTATACTAATTTCCAAATCATAAATAATGGAAGCTGCATTAACAGGATTAGCATGAATGACAGTGAAGCCAAGAACTGCACTTGTGGCAACGAAAGATAATTTTTTAAAAATGTTAGTCATGTTTTTTGTGTAAAAGGTATCAAGTCTTTGTAGGTTGTGTAGATTGAAAAGGTGTTAAACACCCTTTAGGTTCTAGAGTATGGCAAAATAATTACTGGCTTTTCTATTACTATAAAAAGATTGACTAGCAATAGCAATAGTGACAACACTCATGTCTGAAATAAAATTTAAGCTGCAGTAATTTAGTGAAATTACTTATTTTGATTTTTTTCAAAGTCATTTATTAAAAACTAGTTAATAAATGACTATAAGCGGTAAATAAAAAAGAACATTTTGCTAAAACAAACCTAAAATAATCATGATTTTATACAATGCAATTTTTCACAAAAAAGCAGATTATCAAAACTATAATAAAAACTGCCGAATATTCATTTAGAGTTAGAGTATCTTCCTGAATATAGTCCTAATTATCAAGTTGACATGCTCCCAGCAGCGTCTACCTGAGCAGCTCGTGATTTGATTAGTATTTCGCCAACCAAGATATTGCTGAAAGTAGTGCTTGGGTGGGTAAGCTTCGACACAATCAGTGGTCAAGCTGCCGTATTGGGTAGTGAACTTTGCGTTTGATGGGAGCAATATTGGGTTATAGTACGTGACGAACCTTAATTCTTTTTCCCGATCGGTTGGCTAGCGAACAAACAATGATGATGAGAAGTTATCGGTCTATTCTGACTGTGATTCTGGCAATGGTGATGACCTTTTTGGTCAGCTGTGGTAGCCCAAGTGCAACCACAGCTCCTACCTACACCCCTGAAAAAATTGCCCAAATCCAGACAAGTGCTACTAGAGTGCTTGAGCTTCGCGAGAAAATGCCAGTTCTCGAAGCCAACATTCAAGACGAAAACTGGGTAGATATTAGTTCATTTATCCATGGTCCGTTAGGAGATCTAGGGCTCAGCAGTAACTATCTGAGTGGTCAACTCCTTCCCAAAGACCAGAAAGCTGCCAAGGAAGCGGCTGAAGAATTGTTGAAATCTTTGGTTAAAATTGACGAGGCTTCTGTAGAGCGCAACTCCCAGCTAGCACTCAAAAACTACGAAGCAGCTTTGAAAAACTTTGATGACTTTTTGGAACTCATTCCCACTAGTTAGAAAGTTATAAAATATGAAGAATGAATTATGAAGTGTAAAGTGTGAAGTGTAAAGTGTGAAGCTTAACCTGTGAAATGAGGTGATTGGTGGCTCAGTGATGGTGAATGGCTCGTGCTTTAGACCCTGAAGGCTTACATCCTAGGGCTACAAAAACCAAATTCGCTCTTTGGGAAATAAAGATATAATCAATGTTTCCTATAGGTACACAGCTTTAGTTTATGTATCCTAACTAGGCACGGGTATCAGGAATCTTAGAGGTTGTCTGAGAAGTCTCATTTGCTACATCCAAGCCCCCTAAATCCCCCAATTTTGCGGTGCGACCCAAGGGCGATTTACTCGCCCATTGGAAAGCGCACCGGAAGGGACTTTTAGAATAAAATTGACTCTTTTCCCCCCCAAAGTTGGGGGGCTAGGGGGGCAAAATCCAGTATAAAAAAACTTGGGAGATATCCTCTTAACTCAATACCATTCCAATTCAGGTTGACTAAAAGCGTTATCAATAACCATAATTCATACATTAAAACTTCACACTTCATAATTTATACTTCATAATTCATACTTCATAGTCGATAAAATTGTGAGTAAAGTCGCTATTATTGGATGCGGTATCGTTGGAGCAGCGATCGCATATGAACTTAGTCGGGTAAATGGGCTAAGCATAACTGTCCTCGACAAGCATCTGCCAGCACAAGGCTCTACTGGTGCTGCTTTAGGGGTACTGATGGGTGCCATTAGTAAGAAAGTCAAGGGTAGGGCGTGGCAGCTGCGGCAAGCCAGTATCCAGCGCTATCAGACCCTGATTCCTGAATTAGAGGCACTCACGGGATACCAGATTCCAGTCAATCGCAACGGTATCTTGAAGCTGTGTTTGCCTGGAGAGGACTTGGGTTCTTGGGAAAAACTAGTACAAACTCGCCTCTCCCAAGGTTGGCAATTAGAAATTTGGGATGTTCCCCAAGTTAAGCACCGTTGCCCTCAGCTGAGTCAAGATAAATTTATTGCTGGAATCTATTCTCCCCAAGACCTACAAATTGATCCAACTGCCCTAACCCAAGTATTAGTGGCTGGTGCTGAGGCCAATGGAGTTAGGTTTAATTTTGGAATCACAGTAAAAGGATTTGAATCCATAGGTTCCGATCTCAACAATTCTCTCAATTGCTCCCAAATCTATACTGATGCTGGAACCCTAGAGATAGATTGGCTAGTAGTGGCTGCTGGGTTAGGTTCATCTGGGCTGATTAAGATGCTCCAAGCACCAGACTTGCAAGTTAGTCAAGCTCTACCTCTGACTCTCAAACCAGTACTGGGACAAGGAGTAAAATTGCGGCTGCCACAGCCCATGGGATATGAAGATTTTCAGCCAGTGATTACTCGTGATGATGTTCATATTTTGCCAGTAGGTAAGCAAGACTACTGGGTGGGCGCAACAGTTGAGTTTCCCGATGATGCAGGTAATGTGGAAGCACAACCAGGGTTACTGGAGGTGGTCAGACAGAATGCGATCGCATATTGCCCTCCTCTAGCCACAGCAGAGATTATCTACACATGGTACGGGTTACGCCCTCGTCCAGAAGGACGACCTGCCCCTGTCATTGATCAACTGTCTGGTTACAATAATGTTTGGTTAGCAACAGGTCATTATCGCAATGGTGTACTCCTCGCTCCGGCTACAGCACAACTAATTCGCATCGGAATAATTGGATCAGGAAAATAGCTAGAGGTGCGACCCGTGGCGAATTTAATTCTTAATGGTAAGAGCGCACAAGCATGTTTTTGTTGAGAGTTAATCTTGACATTTCACAGTTAACCGTCAATCGTCAAAAAACACCGATCAATTAAAATATATAGGTTAAATGTTCATTAACTGATCTTTGTAGGAGGCGCGGCGCAACCTCTCACGTTTAACCCCAATGGGGTGTCAGGGGAGTATCCAGCCGTGAATTTTTGATGAAATCTCGATGGTTAATCACGAGTTTGCTGATGGTGCTGATGAGCTGTGGCGAGTCGCCTACTCCACCACCTAATACAACAACAAGTTCCCAACCGATGCCAACCCCGCCTAAGTTAGAGGACACATCTAAATCTGGCAGTTCAAAGTCCACAGCCAAACTGTCTCCTCCGGCATCAGTTGCCTTTACTATCTCTGCTAAAGGAATTGGACCGGCTAAGTTGGGAATGACCTTGGGACAGCTGAAAAAATCCCTAGGGGATAAAGCAAAATTTGAGGTCAAGTCACCGTTTATTGTCGGTTTCGATGCGATCGCAGTTATCCAATCAGGACAACCCCAATACTATATTCTTTACCCGATGGGAACACCTATGGGTAATTCAAGCGTAATGGAAGTGTTATTTACCGAAAACCCTAACTATCGTACCACCAAAGGTGTTGGTCCTGGCATACCCCTTAAACTAGCTGAGCAAGCTTACGGTGACGCTACCTTGTCCTTTAACTATGCCAGCGAGTCTCGGGAATACGTCAATTTTGCCAACCTATCACAAGATATAGCCTTTCGCATGGGAGTAGCCGCCAATGATACTAATAATCAGTTTTCTGGCATTTATGTTAAACCGTTGAAAGAATATAACCAAACCCAGAACTATCGCGACTCAGCGACAATTAAATCCGTAGAAGTCTATTGCCGAGATAAATGTCCTTCACCCTAAATACTCATTTACGTGAGCTTATCATTTAAATGCATGAGAGCTCATTTAATCAACAAGCGTTTGAAATTGCACTGGAAGCAGTAAGGGAACAGTTGCCCCTCAACTCCCCAGGCATGGGGCAATCCCCACCAATTCCCCTACAGGTCTTTGACACTCTCCCATCCACCAACCAAACCCTTTGGGAATTGCTCAACCAAACTGCAACAGTTCCCACCATGGTTATTGCTGGGCAACAGACAGCAGGGCGGGGACAGTGGGGACGACAATGGCAATCTCCAAAAGGTGGACTCTACTTATCATTAGCTTTAGCTCCCAAGTTACAGGCATTGGACAGCTCCCAGCTAACCATGTGTAGTGCTTGGGGAATTGCTACAGCTTTGAGAGCTTACGCCATACCAGTGTCTCTGAAGTGGCCCAATGACCTACTGCTTAAGGGACGTAAACTCGGAGGTATTCTAACACAAACCCGTGTCCAACAGGGTCAAATTACCAAAGCAGTCGTGGGTGTCGGAATCAACTGGAGCAATCAGGTGCCGGAATCTGGCATCAATTTGCGCTCATTTTGGCAACCCGAGCCCTCTCCCACTGTGACGTCTATAGAAATGCTGGCTGCCATTGTTTTACAAGGACTACTGTCCGGATATCAACTCTGGTCAGAGGAAGGAATGAATAGTTTGCTACCACGATATCTAGCGCTATTCAATTATCAAGGAAGCCAGGTCATGGTAGAAGGAAATCCAGGCATCATAACAGGGGTAACCCCTAGGGGCGAACTGCGAGTGCATCTACACGATACTCCGACCCCAAAAGAAATTTTGCTCAAGCCCGGTACAATCAGTCTTGGCTATCGTAGTTGTTGAGAACTCTTATGGTTAAGGGTCAAATGTTAAAGGTTAACCATTAACAAACAGCGATCAAGGTTAATCAACTAATCAACAAAACAGCAATTATGGCGTTGCTTAATAATGGAATGATTTTAAGATTAGGTGCGCTTTCCGTGATGGCGAGCAATCCCTCGCGGCCTTGGGTCGCACCTGTGGAATGGGCATCAGGCGTGGAAGCGATGCAGCGCGGTCTTGGGAAGGCAGCGCCTTCATGTGGGGGTCCCCCCCATGAGCGACTGCCGTGGTTTCCCCCACTCGCGCTTTGCATCAAGACACAGGCATCTTGCCTGTTACAGTTTCGCACCTGTGGAATGGGCATCAGGCGTGGAAGCGATGCAGCGCGGTCTTGGGAAGGCAGCGCCTTCATGTGGGGGTCCCCCCCGGAGACGAAACCTGATTACGTTGAGCCTTTATGGTTGGTCGGCTATGCAGAAAAGGGGTAAAACTTATTGATTAAGGCGAGCCTGTCTTACGGTAACTTCTAACCATGAGCGACTGCCGTGGTTTCCCCCACTCGCGCTTTGCATCAAGACACAGGCATCTTGCCTGTTACAGTTTCCGGGCGGGCAGGATGCCCACTCTACTCCTATTCATTCCAAGACTGACGCAACGCCGGAATTATGGCTGATGGCTGAGCCGAGCGAGTATAACTGTGTAGTAATTATTTAGTGAGTCGTAAATGACCAAAGAAAACTCCCCTGGTAGCACCCTGTATAGCATTTTCTACCGATGCCCAAAACTCATCCATGGACTGAGTGTGATGAGTAGTATTGGTGTCCTCAGCAGCGGTATGGTTGTGGCAAAAACTCAGTCACCCATAGAAGCTGTATCAGTAAACACGACTACCAAATCTATAACGGAAGCAGCATTTGATCCAATTCTTATTGCTGCTTTGCCTAAACCTACAGCCCCAACCTCTTTTCCGGTGCCAGCTGTGCCAGTGGCAAAACCAGCCCCAGCAAAAGCTCCTTCAAAACCAGTAGCAGCAACTAAGGTCACTAAACCCATTGCCCCACGAGCACCAAAAGCTGCCCGGAAATCAGTAGCTCCCTCCGTGGCTATCAAGGTCAAGAAACCTATTGCTCCACCAGCTAGGAAATCTGTCCGGACAAAAGCGATCGCAGTCAAACCAGTACAGCGTAGAACCCAATTCTCTGTACCAGCTAAAGCCACTGTCGCCAAGCCACCCAAAGTCAAGCTCAATCCAGTAGCATTACAGCCTAGAGTTCCAAAAGCGGCTGCTAAAAATAGCTATATTGACCGCACAAACTACAATGTTGGTGCCACTAAACGGTACACTCCCCCCTCGGCAGTTGTTTTAACTGAACGGTCAAGGGGTTGTCGGACTGTAGCCAGAAATGGGCAAGTCAGGGGGAATTGTGGTGTTGCCCCGAGGCGTCAACCAATTGCTATCACTGGAGGTAGACGGAACGGTAGAGTAACTCAATTACCCAGACCACGAGTAATTGGTACTCAAACTGCTAGATATAATCCGGTTCGACCAGTCCGATTTAATTCAGTTCAACCGGCCAGATTTAATCGGGTGAAACCTGTCAAGAGTCGTCCAGCTAAATGGGTTCCTCGTGGGATTAGCGTTGCTCGGCGGAATAGGTCTGTCCGTAAACTTCCTACAGCCTTAGCCTACTACAATCTCACCCAACGACCCTCAGGACTGGCCAATTTCAGGCAATCCAGCTTTGTGTTCCCCGTAACCATTCCTTCTGCCATTAGCTCCCTATTCGGCTGGCGGATTCATCCGATTTCCGGTAATCGCCGTTTCCACGCTGGTACAGATATAGCAGCACCCCTAGGTACTCCGGTTGTTGCTGCCGCTGATGGTGAAGTAGTAACAGCTGACTTCTTAGGTGGCTACGGTTTGACCGTTATGGTGCGCCATGAGGAAGGTACCCAAGAAAGCCGCTACGCTCACCTATCAGAAATCTTCGTCCAACCTGGGGAATGGGTACAAAAAGGAACTGTAATTGGGCGCGTTGGCAGCACCGGTAATTCTACTGGTCCCCACCTACACTTTGAATGGCGGCATGCCACTCCCCAAGGCTGGGTAGCAGTGGATGCTGGCTCCCATTTGAAATATTCTTTAGGTCAACTAGTCCAAGCCCTACAAGTAGCCCAAAATACCTCCTTTTCCCTACGAGGATTTTAGGCTGCTGATGGGGTGATGGGGTGATGGGGTGATCAAGTGATGGAGACAGAGTTATATCAGCAGCACCAGTTATATCACCATCTCAGTCTCCAGTCCCTTGTCACCCTTCACCCTTTACCCTTTACCCTTTACCCTTCACCCTTTGCATGCAACCATGCAAGCCTTTATTTAGACAAACTTTCCCACCGAGCTTCCACCATCATTCGCACCACATCCGGCATTTTGTATTGGGCTTGCCAGCCTAACTTATCCCTTGCCTTAGCTGGGTTAGATTTCCCTAAAGCCAAATCAGTCGGTCGGAATAAGTTGCTATCGGTCACCACATGCTCTTGCCAGTCCAAGTCAAGTGTAGCAAACGCCGTTGCCACGAAATCTTCTAATTTATAACTCTCTCCTGTCGCTATTACATAATCATCTGGCTGGTCTTGCTGTAGCATTAAATACATTCCTTGAACATATTCAGGAGCCCAACCCCAGTCACGCTTAATTGCCATATTGCCCAAACGAAGCTTCTCTTTACTACCGTTAGCAATCCGACAAGCAGCACTAACAATTTTTTGGGTCACAAATCGTTCTGGTCGTAGGGGAGACTCATGATTAAATAAAATACCAGAGCAGGCAAATAACCCATAGGCTTCACGGTAGTTAGCTACTTCCCAAAACGCTGCTGCTTTAGCAACACCATAGGGACTTCTGGGACGAAAGGGAGTCTGTTCATCAGCGGCTTTGTCTCCAGTATCCCCAAAGCACTCACTAGAACCAGCGTTATAGAGTTTAATGGGAGCACCAGTAAAGCGAATTGCCTCTAATAAATTAATCGTGCCAGTTGCTATGCTTTCTAGGGTTTCTACCGGTTGTCCAAAAGACAAACCCACTGAACTTTGCCCAGCCAAGTTGTAAACTTCATAGGGTTGGAATTTTGTTAGCACTTGCAATACACTACGAAAATCCGTGAGTGTCATTGATTCCAATTTAATTTGGTCTCGGATACCCAAATACACCAATTTCCTAAAGGAGGACATTTGAGCATCCCGTGACGTGCCACAGACAGTATAGCCTTTGTCTAAGAGCAACTTTGCTAAATAGGCTCCATCCTGACCAGATACTCCACAAACCAGTGCCTTTTTCATTAACTTTTCTCAGAAAATAAACGATTCATGTCATGATAGGATTAACTATCCATGTTAGATATCAAGAATCGCAGTGTACAATGAATAAAGAAGAATATCGATAAATATATATAAATAGGGATAGATCTAAATAGATAGATTATGAGTGAAATATTAAGTTATGGTCGGCAATATATAAACGGGAGGCAAGCTCTAAATATAGATAAGATTAAGTGAATTCCCTAGGGAATTCAAACGATAAGAGCATAACTTATAATTATTTAAATTATAACTATTGTTGACAAACTATTTTGTTGATACTGTTTTCATTAATTATTATTCTCTGTTACCTGTTTCCGACAACGGCGACGAAGTCTATTGTTTTATTAAATAACTTTGGTTCTATTTTAAATCGTCACCAAAAAAAATAAGACACCCTTCTGCCTTGATGAATGGCAAGCTACTAGTCAAGTATAACCTGCTAACTTAGAGTTGACAAAGGGAAACAGATTAGCGTCAGTGCTATTATGTGGGTATTAATAATTAACTATGACTAATTACATATACCAGCAGTTGGTTCGATGGGGAACTTTCCAGCTACGAGTATCCTCTAAGTAGAACAAACCGATCACGGCTCTTTAACAATGTCCCTCTACCAGGCTAATCTATGTGTTCACCAATTGTCAGTTGTCAATTGTTATCAAATCCCAACCACAATCAGAGACGTCATAGTAGTGAGTGCGCTTTACCTATAGCTTGCCTATCAAGAGATGAAACCCTAGACCAGATCAAGCTCACCAATAACCAATAACCAATTACAAATGACAGGCCAAGGGAAGCGTCAATGAACCCTAAACAACCCTAAACACAGTCGTGACGTGGCTTGAGTGACAACATATTCCGGATTTTCTGAACAATTTAGTGTGTCTTTATCTAGCAAGAGTCAATATGTTTATGATCAATACAATTAACCCAGGGAAAAAAAGACCCCTTGATATATTAAGCCAAATTGCTAAGAATCACAGTAGTCTACAACCACGATTGACTAGACCAGTGGTGGGTGTAAGCTTACTGGTGGTTTCCGCTATTACCCTACCTACACCTACCCTAGCTCAAATTCCTTCAATCAAAGTACCAGCTCCACCATCCCCGATCGAGGTACCAGCTTCAACATCCCCGATCGAGGTACCAGCTCCACCATCCATTGCTGACTTCATTGAGGTGAATCAGGGTAACACCGTATCAGCCGCCACACCCCCTGTGCGTAACTCTTTACCACCAGATAGAGCTTATACCCTTGATGCTGGAGATGTTCTGACCATGAATATCTTTGATGTTGATGAATACAGTGGTCAGTATCAAGTACTGGTGAACGGTTCCCTGAACCTACCCTTGATTGGTAGTGTCGTTGTAAGGGGAAAAACCCTCGATCAAGCTAGCGAACTCGTTACCAGTGCCTTCTCTGTTTACATCAAACGCCCAGTCGTTTCTTTGGGTCTGGTCAAAGCCCGTCCTTTAAAAATTTCAGTAGCTGGGGAAGTGAGTCGCCCTGGAGCCTACACCATGGGTCTGAATGAAGGACAGCAATTTCCCTCCCTGACTCAAGCAATTAATTTGGCTGGGGGAGCTACCCTAACAGCAGACGTTAAGCAAGTAGAACTCCGGCGTCGTGAAAGCTCTGGGCAGCGCAATACTTATTATATCAATCTCCAGCAATTGATTAATAGAAGTGATATCAGGCAGGATGTTACCTTGCGGGATGGGGATGAAATCTTGCTCCGAACTACTACTGCTATCAACCCAGAGCAAACCCGTCTATTGTCCAATGCCAGTTTTGCAGCTAATGCCAGCCGTCCGATTCAAGTGGCTGTGGTAGGGGAAGTGGTTAACCCAGGAGCTTATGTGGTCAAGGGAGAAACTCTGGGTAATAACAACATTAACATCGGTAGTGCTGATATCCGTAGCACCAATGCACCACCAACTGTAACCCAAGCGATCGCGATCGCTGGAGGCATTACCCAAGACGCTAATGTTCGCCAGGTTAAAGTGCGACGTTTGACCCAAGGGGGTACACAACAAGAAATTGCCTTGGATTTTTGGCAATTGTTGCGACAGGGTGACCTAACTCAGGATATCCTCTTAAAGGAGGGAGATACAATTCTTGTCACCAAAGCTGACGAAATTGCTCCAGAGGTAGCATTGGCATTAGCAGATTCCAACCTTTCTGCTGCTGCTATCCCCGTCAATGTGGTTGGTCAAGTTCAACGACCTGGTAATGTCCAAGTCAAGCCCAATTCTCCTCTTAATGAAGCCTTGCTTGCAGCTGGGGGATTTGATGATGTTCGTGCTGAAAAAGGTTCTGTTGAATTAGTTCGCCTGAATCGCAATGGCACAGTTGAAAAAAGAGACATTCAAATCGATTTTACCGCTCCAGTTAACGAGGAAACTAATCCGACCTTGCAGCCTAATGATGTGATTATTGTTAAACGGGATGGTGTCGCAAGAACTGCGGACAATGTTGAAAGGATTTCGAGACCTGCTAGCGGTATTTTCAACCTAATTGAATTACCAATTAGATTATTTAATCTTCTATTCTAGTTTAGCTGTCAGCGATCAGTATTAAGCATTCAGCTTATTTCTTGATCGCTGATGCTTTCGATCACATTAGTATTTTAATACTGAGTTTAGAGATAAGTCTGATGAAATGGAGAGTCATTCTTGAGCCTGCCCCCCTTGAGCTGCTGGAAGGTTCTTTGACTTGCGAGGTTAGTATTTAATGATGTCTATTTTAACCAGAGGCTTTAGTAGCTAGAGCCTCTGGGTAAGTTTTAACAATCGATCAGTTCTGGTGTCTGGTTCAGAATTTGACTCCTAATAGAAATAAAGTCTTGATAAGCGGGTGATTCTAAAGCTTCTGGACGAAATATAGCGGTTTTGTGGCAGTTTTGAAAGGCTAACTTGATCCCGAAATAACGTTCGACTGCACCACGAATCGCATCCCCACCTATCATCCGCAATAGCTGGGCTCGATCTTGTTCAGTTGGTGGTGGTACCGAATGCTCTACCCATTCCGCTTCACCTTGTGCCAAGCGCTTGGCCAGGTCTTCCACAATTCCAAAGGCATAAGGTAACGATTGCCTAATGCTGTCAATAAAAGCTTCTTGATTAACCTCGCCCTCCTGTGCCTGCTTCAAGAGCTCTGGAGTAATGTTCAGTGACATAGGCTTTTCCTGAATATCCCTAATAAACAAAATAGTTATCAGAGGTTCACACTTAGTTGGCTGAACCTCCCAGGCAACAGTCTATCGTGATAATGATTCTTTTTATTGTTAATAATAATCATTTTTAGTAAATAAATATTACGATGCAGGCGGTTAGAGACGTACTATGCTATGCCAGTAGGCTTGGTCAGTTTTGGGAGAATGCGATTAGCCCGAAGGGCTACGCTACGCGATGAAGCGTTCGCGAAGCGTGGCCAAAGGCCTCAGCTTCCGCGCTTATGCGATCGCACAGCATCCTAGTACCAAAAAGATGACGCGCCAGTCAACTGACTTGCAATGCAGCCAAACTCTCCGCTATTTGGGGAATATCTCACTGAAACTCGATCAAAAACTCCTATCCTTCCACTCCAGCATGTTTATAGCTGCCGCCAGTTTTCGGTCTGTAAACCAGCTTCACCTTTAATGAATAATGAAGTCGCTGATCACGCAAGTATCGAGAAGGTATCGCATCAAAATAATTCCGGTTCACGAGGTGGCAGAAGTTGATCACGATAGGACTCGAAAGCCGGGAAATCAGGAATTCCTTCATAAGACAATACGACATCAGACCACTGGGAAATAGAGCTAGGTGCCGTTTGGATTAGCTGGCGTAACGCTTGGAGAACAAGGGTTTGGATTGGGAGATTTGATTGAACTGCTTGGCGAATGAGGTCTTGTTCGAGATCTGGAGGTAGGTCGATGGTAATTTGCATAGGTCAGATTCTTGGTATTAAAGTGCTGAAGTTGTATTGAAGTTGATGAGCTTGAATATATAAGGCATGATTGTCCGAAAGTTAGTTCTATGAGCAAAGTTCCTAACCCCACCACGAGGGTAGCGCGCCACTACACCGATTCCTGCGGGGCTATGTGAACTTTTTTGAGTCAACCAGGGTATTATACCTAATTAATTTTTGAGACTATCAGCCCAAATTTCGATTTTTATTAGCATATTGATTAGCTCAAAAATCAAACAGCTTTGCTCCCTCTAACTTACCTGAAAGTTGACACAAAGGTGACATCATTTATAGTCTAAAATGGTGAGTTAGAAAGTACCCATAAGGGTACTGTTAAACTGACCCCACAGTTGTAATATAAAGCTGTACCAAGAAACACTGATACAGTTAAACCAGTCAAGCAGCTAAATGGCAGGAAAATAGTTAAATATTAACTGTCATTCCGCAATGGTATTTAGCATATTCTGATGATGATAATAGACTTGAAATTGATGAAAATATTGACAGTGAACCCAGTATTCCAGGTATTCGTGACATATTTTTTTGGGATACTGCAACGGATAATTTTAAGGATACTGGACAATATCAAGTCGATATCAAGTGCTTTATTGGGTAAACAATCTTAGTCAATATCTATGAGCACCTTGGAGGTGTCAAAATACTAATGAAAAAGCTGTTGCTCAAAATTTCGACATTAACAATTACTTTCACTAGTATAATTGTTGGTGAAATCCTGATATCAAAACCCGTTTCTGCCTATTGTGTTTATAACTATTCAAAGACTACTACGATTACAGCAGTTCAGCTTCCATTAATCGATAGGTCTTTCAAGGAAGTAATTCAGCCCAATAATCATGCATGTTGTCCTTGGTATGAACCTACTTGTGTAGCCGAAGGTAAAAAAGATAAATATGCCAAAACCCCCTTTATAATTTATGAGGGAAACATAGACGAAGATATCCGTAATCTTCTAATTCAGGATATCTTTACAGCGAGGCGTGTCCTTAGAAAAATTAATTCTGATTTAGACCCTTTGATTCAACAAATTTTTTATACCCAAGATATCCCACCAATACAAGATAATATAGCAGAACAGATTTATTCATTATTAGATAAATATGTTCCTAAAGAGCGAGGTTTGGGAGTAGTGCAAACTTATAATGGTGGGATTATTCATTACAATGGTCCTGTACCACTAGGATGTTGGGCTGGTCCATGTAGGGGTCAAGATATTAACAGAAATGGTACAAGAGGACCCTTTCGCTGAAATCTAAATTTAGATGCCTTGCTGTTGGGCGTTGCTGAATCTTCGAATGAATAGAAGTAGGGTTTCATTCGAAGATTCAGCAACGGCACTTAAATAGGCATCTCCGCTCGATACCTATTTAATTTGATTATTTCATTAATTAAATCCGCTCCAGGAAAGTCCGCCATGATAATCCCGGTAAAATTTATCTTTCCATTCCGAATATATGCAAGTGTTTGTTCATTTGTTCTTTTGGCAACATAGGAAGGAGTGATTAAGGTAATGCAAGGTCCACCTCCTACGGCACTCAAGTAGTTAATATAAATAAGATTTATATCTCCATTTTTAGCCTTTTTAATATGATTTTTTATATTAGTCCATTTTTTAGATAAATTTTGACTAGGGGTCTTGAAACAATCCAATGACCAATTATCTTGTATATCAAATTTTCTGTAGTGCAACCCAAATTTAAAAGGTGAAGTGGTAGCAAAATCCTGAAGAATCACAATCTTTCCTCTGACCTCGTTTAATGTAGGATTCTGGCTCGTTGGCTTCCAGATATAATTCTGATACTTTTTCTCATACCACTCAAATGTATCTTCAAAAGAGCGTGTGGTGTTCTTAGCTTTATATTCTTGCTTCACACGTATTAGAATTGCTTCACTCGGATTATTCTCCAAAAATTCAGTCATAGATACCATCACTCGACCAAAATCTGTCTTTTGATAAACAGAGCCGTGATGGATGGTAAAAATATTTTCAATATGACGAGCACGAATATCAAAAACCCGCACTCCGGATTCCAATTGAGTCTTGAGAGGTATGGATTGAGTCTGTACCCATGATCCACCGTGAAATGACAATGAATCATGTGTTCCAGGTAAGGACAACTCACTCAGACGAAGAGTTCCTGATACTCCACTCATCCAGT